>NZ_QVLZ01000024.1:0-44249 GCF_003435205.1 Bacteroides sp. AF32-8BH
CAGAACTGTAAAATATAAAAGAGGTTGTGCCAACGTTTTGACACAACCTCATTATTTTATAGATATATATTCAGATGAAAGCAGCCAAGGTAAATTTCACCCTTTGTATTATACAAAAAAAGACATTCATTGAAATCCCTTAAAATCTCTATCATAAAAAACCGTGAGTGCCTTTTATCTCACCCACGGTTCCATATATAATAATTCTTATACATCTTATTTAACTGTAACCTTCTTAGCTTTCCCCGTAGCCTTCTTCGGTTCTGCTGTTGCTTTCTTAACTGCAGTTTTCTTCGCAACAGGTTTTGATTTAGCAGCAGGGTCCTCTTTCACTACCGATTCTTTAGCAGTTGTAGCTTTTTTTGCTGCCGTTTTCTTTGCCGCTTCTACTTTTGCCTGTAATTTAGCCAATACCTTCTCCAATTCAGTAATTTCATCTCCCTGATTCTTAATGGTAGTTAACAAAGAATTTAATTCTTCACTGTCTACATCGATAGGATATAGTGCATCTACCCGTTTGATAAAGTCACCCAAAATATTCATATAGTTGGTGAAAGCATCATAAGGAGAATCATAGATACCACGGTTCAACCACATACCATTGTTTTTAGTTGTCATAAAACGGAAGTTATTGCTAGCCTGCAAATAATCCCAATCCTGTTTGATACGACGGTCATCACATAAATGAACACGTTCGGCTACACTATACAGTTTATTAAAAGCCTCGCGTTGCATGACATTACCCAACCAACAACTAGTATCTCTTTCTTCATCCACCCATGACATCGGATAGGCAACATCAAGCTGTGATACAGATTTCAACTTCGTCACGATTTCCGTCGGTGTAGAGAATGTGATTCCTTTAGCTTTTGCACATTCAGGCAGTGCCTTCATGAATTCAAGAATATTAGAAGATAACGGTTGAGCCATACCAAGTGCACTCAATTCCATGAAGATATTGATGACCTGTTCTTCTTGTGGCAATGCATCGATCCAATTAATATACTTATCAGCAAACAACGGATATTCCGCCCACTCCGAATTAGAAAAGCGCAAACTGATGTCGTCAGAGAGTTTGAAATCCCGCAACAAGAGCTTAAGACTTGGAGCTTGATTACAGTGATAAACATAATGCGGACTCTTCCACCCCAACACATGTTTAGCACCTTCCGTCAACATCCCCTTGAAGCCCATAGAAGCTACCAATCCACCAATTTCATCAGAATAAATCAGACTAGAGTTGCGGAACACTTTCGGTTCTTTGCCAAACATCTGTTTCATCTTATCACGTTGACGAAGTACTTCTTCACGGAAGCAATCCTCGTTAGCCAGTGAAGACAAACCATGCGAATAAGGTTCACATAAGAACTCACAACAACCAGTTTCATTTAACTGATGCAATAAATCAATGACTGCCGGAGCATGAATTTCCAATTGTTCCAAGGCTACTCCCGAGATAGAAAGTGCTACTTTAAAAGCACCACCCGAGTTTTTCGCCATCTCGATCAACGCATTGAGAGCAGGAATATACGAACGTTCAGCGACCTCATTCATACCCGTTTCGTTGGCATAATCATCATAATAATAATGGTCATTACCAATATCGAAGAAACGATAACGTTTCAAATGGATAATTTGATGTATTTCAAAATAAAGACAGATAGTTCTCATTTTATTTATTGTTTTGTTATTTACCATAGTTTCTTAACACAGACTCGTAGAGAGCACGGATTCTCAAGCCAACTTTTTCCCACGTAATCCCATCTACTTCCTTCTTTCCCTCTTCTTTGAGATATTCGAAAAGAGACGGATTGGTACACAGAGAATGGATAGCGTCAGCCATTGCATGAATATCCCAATAGTCAGTTTTTATCACCTTATCAAGAATCTCGCCACACCCAGACTGTTTAGAAATGATGGAAGGTGTTCCACACTGCATGGCTTCCAGCGGAGCGATACCGAAAGGTTCAGAGACAGACGGCATGACAAATACATCACTGTTCTTATAAACCTCATATACCTGTCTGCCTTTCATGAAGCCCGGGAAGTGGAATCGATCGGCAATACCACGTTCAGCAACCAAGTTAATCATGGCATTCAACATATCGCCTGACCCCGCCATTACAAAACGAATATTACGAGTACGCTGCAATACAAGCGCAGCAGCTTCTACAAAATATTCCGGTCCTTTCTGCATCGTAATACGTCCAAGGAAAGTGACCACCTTTTCTTTTGAGTGATCGGGACGTGGAATATCCAGCAGTTCCTGCGACAATGGATAAACAGCATTATGCATGGCAAATACCTTTCTGGGGTCCTGATGATACTCGTTAATAACAGTGCGACGAGTAAGCTCGGATACGCACATGATACAATCGGCATGATCCATACCATTCTTCTCAATCGAATAAACAGTAGGATTGACTTTGCCACGAGAACGGTCAAAATCCGTAGCATGCACATGGATGCAAAGCGGCTTTCCGCTAACCATTTTGGCATGTACTCCGGCAGGGTAAGTCAGCCAGTCATGCGCATGAATGATATCAAACTCCTGCTGACGGGCTACTACTCCGGCAATGATCGAGAAATTATTAATTTCTTCGTGCAAGTTCCCGGGATAACCACCAGCAAACTCCATACACCCCAAATCATTCACATGCATATAAGAAAAATCGGCATAAATATGATCGCGGAAAGAGTAATATTCTTCCGGTGTCATTTCCAACAAACGGGATTTCAAGTAGTCGTAGTTGACATCACGCCACACGATGGGTACTTGATTCATACCGATTATTTTCAAGAACTTTTCTTCTTCACCGCTCGGTTTAGGCATACAGAAAATCGTCTCCATATCACCTTGCAGACTCAATCCTTTAGTTATTCCATAAGAAGCAACCGCAAGACCACCATATATTTTGGGAGGGAATTCCCATCCAAACATTAAAACTTTCATCTTCGTTCCTCCTTTTTTAATAATACTTAGACAGTAGCTTTAAGACACGCAGTATTTCTGCTACATTCATCGCAAACGATACTGCGCCGCGTCCTTTGAAAGGCGGGTTCCCATCGAATAGCTCGGGAATGGAACCAACACAGTGGCTTGTCATTTCGTCATCATAACTAATCAGTTGGCGTTCAACGAATGACAATCCGCTCATCTTATAAATTCGAAGATAAGCTTCCAGATAGAATCCCATCAACCAAGGCCAAGCCGTTCCCTGATGATAAGCATAATCACGTTGTATCTGCGGACCTACATAGTTCGGATTATATCCGCCACTCTTCGGACTCAACGAACGAATTCCTTTCGGAGTGAGCAGCTCTTTGGTCACAATATCAAGCACCTGTTTCTTTTGTGCACGATCCAAAGGAGAATAATCAAACGCTACGGTAAATATCATGTTAGGACGTACACTCCAATCCATCATATTACCGTCTACATAATCAAGCAGATAACCATATTCGTTACGGAATACCTCGACAAAAGACTTTCCGGTTACTTCTGCCTGCGCATCAAGTTCATCCGCCAAGTATACGTCTCCTCCTTCGCGCACCAAATCAGCTATAAAACGCAACGCATTATACCACAACGCATTAAATTCAACAATATACCCCGTACGAGGAATCACCGGATGTCCGTTCACTGTAGAATTCATCCATGTAATCGCCTTATCCGTACCGTTGGCAAAAAGTAATCCATTATCATGCAAGAAAAGATTCTCATGTTTCCGCTGACGAATAAACTCCATTATATCTTTCAGAAGTTCTCCGTATTTCTGACGACATTGCTCACGGGAAGTTTCTTTTGCATATTGCTGCAAAGCCCAGACAGCCCAAAGCAAAACGTCAGGATGCTCCATTTCATAAATCTTGTAGCCTACTGGTTCTTCATTTATAAAATTGCGAATTGCCTTTTCCGCCGTTTTCATCACATCCTCAAACTGATCGACCTCATCGAGCGCAAGCGTCAGTCCCGGCAGGGCAATGAACATATCACGTGCACGACATTTAAACCACGGATAACCGGCAAGAATATAATGTTCGTCTTCCTGCTGGTTATGGAACTGATGAGCGGAATTCTTCAGACAATGGTAAAAGCTATCACGAGGGGTACGATCAAGCACTTCAGCCTCAAATGTTTGTTTCAATCTACGGGGAGTCACTTCTGAAGTTCCGGCAGAGAATACGATGCTCTCCCCCTTCTTTATATCCACCTCAAAATAACCGGGAACATAAAGGTCTTCATTGAAGTCATACCCACGCTCTTGTTCTTTCGGGTATTCAATACCCCGATACCAGTCAGGCATGAAATGAAACTCACACTTTTTATTCAACTGCATATATAGTTCCGGATATCCGGGATACATACAGGTTTTAATACCATTTTCCACAAGTTGATACTCGCGGTTTGCCTGCGCATTTTCATGTGTGTACTCACGTACACTCCTGAAAGCGAGGAACGGGCGGAAGCGCAAAGTCGTAGCCGAATGCGCATCCAGCAAAGTATAACGAATCAGGATTCTATTTTCATGATGTACAAAGATTTTTTCTTTGCGGAGGATAACACCTCCGACACGGTAAGTTGTTGCCGGGATATGCTCACAATCAAACTCGCGGATATACTTGTGTCCGTTAGGACTAAAGTTGTTTCCCTGATATTTGTGCAATCCCAAGTTAAACTCCGCACCGTGTTGAATTACCGTTTCATCAAGAGAAGATAGCAGCACATGATTTTCATCGTCGATATTGGGAACTGGAATTACCAACAGGCCGTGATATTTGCGTGTGTTACAATCAACAATCGTCGTACAATGATAAGCTCCTGCTTTGTTCGTCCGGAGGATTTCTCTTTGAAGAGACTCTTCCAGATTCGTCATGAGGGTCTTGTCAAATCGTAAATAACTCATAGTTGTGCATTATTAAAGGTTAATTTATTGGTCATTATATCATATATCTATTTATTGTTACATACCGCATATATGGGCTGTAGCATCATATACAACGGGTATAACGCCCAAATGTACAAATTATAGATAAAAACAAAAATAAAAAGGCTTTTTATTTTCAGATTTTGTGCAAATATTCGTAGTATTGCGTAAAATATCTAAAGAAAAGAATGTCATGAAGCAAGATATTCAGCGTATCATGCTGGCTGCAGCAAAGCCTTTGTTTCTTATTTTTATTCTCTATATACTCAAGATTATGGAAGTCGGAATGGACTGGGACTTCTCTCGCTTGGGGGTATATCCTATGGAGAAACGGGGGCTGGTAGGTATTTTAACTCACCCATTGATACACAGCGGATTTAGTCATTTACTGGCAAATACAATTCCTTTATTTTTCTTGTCATGGTGTCTTTTTTACTTTTACCGGGGGATAGCAGGTAAGATTTTTATCCTAATCTGGTTCGGAGGCGGGCTACTTACTTTCCTGATTGGAAAACCGGGATGGCACATTGGTGCCAGCGGATTAATTTACGGACTTGCCTTCTTTCTCTTTTTCAGTGGTATTCTCCGCAAATATGTTCCACTCATTGCCATCTCTTTACTTGTCACCTTTTTATATGGAGGGATTATATGGCATATGTTTCCTTATTTCTCCCCCACCAATATGTCGTGGGAAGGACATCTTAGCGGAGGAATTATGGGAACACTCTGTGCTTTCGTTTTCGTAAATCACGGACCGCAACGCCCGGAACCTTTTGCGGACGAAATGGAAGAGGAAGAAAATACAGAAGAAGAAACAACAGCAGCAGCAGAAGAAGAAACGTTATAAATGCCAACTCGTGCCACCACATTGGCACACTTGTGACATCAAAGTGGCACAAGTGCGACAAAGACATGTCACAGTTGTGCCAACACGATGGCACATCCGATACAATAGCTTTCAATTTAATAAGAAAATCAAGACCGATGCAACGCCTCAATCAATAACGTTATATTGGCTGTAAACAACCTCACAGAAATAGCTAATAAGATGATACCAAAGAATTTACGAATAATATAGATGCCTCCTTTTCCCAAGAAACGTTCTACACGACCGGTCATACTCACTACAAAGTAAACCCAGATCATATTCAAAACTAAAGCTATAATGATATTAACACTGGCATATTCTGCCCGAAGAGAAAGCAAAGTGGTGAAAGCTCCGGCACCTGCCAACAGAGGAAAGACAAGCGGCACCAAAGTTGCTTCTTTGATAGGACCCTGGTTCTTGAAAATCTCAATATCCAGAATCATCTCCAAAGACATAAGGAAAATGACAAATGCACCGGCTACTGCAAACGATTCAATATCTACATGAAAGAGTTTCAGCATCATATCTCCCGCATAGAAAAATCCGATCAGCAAAGCAAAAGAGATGACAGTAGCTTTCATTGCATTCACATCTTTCCCTTTTTCTTTCAGGTTAATTATAATAGGTATAGAGCCGATAATGTCTATCACGGCAAAAAGTACGATAAACGCACTAATCATCTGCTGCCAATTGAAGCCTGCGAACATAATTTCCTCCTTTTTTTCTGCAAATATACTCTATTTTTATGCATTCAAACAATAAAAAAAACAAAAAGAATGGTCAGATGTTGACAGCAGTATTGTATTATGAGTAAATTTGTACGATTAACAAGAGATTACAACATATGGAAACAATGTTCGACACTTTGCTCCAATTGCCTTTATTTCAAGGTCTTTGTCATGAAGATTTCACAAGTATTCTGGATAAAGTCAAGCTACACTTTATCAAGCATAAAGTGGGAGAAACTATCATAGAGAGTGGTAGTCCGTGTAAACAACTCTGCTTCCTGTTAAAAGGAGAGGTTTCTATCGTCACAAGTTCCAAAAAAAATATATACACCGTCATCGAACAGATGGAAGCACCTTACCTGCTGGAACCACAGTCGTTGTTTGGCATGAATACCAATTACACTTCTGCTTATGTGGCACATACGGAAGCACATACAGTCAGTATCAGCAAAGCATTCGTACTTAGCGACCTGTTCAAATATGAAATATTCCGGCTCAACTACATGAATATTGTCAGTAACCGGGCACAAAACCTTTATTCCCGTTTATGGGAAGAGCCGACACAGGATTTAAAAGAGAAAATCATTCGTTTTTTCCTGTTACATTGTGAAAAGACACAGGGAGAAAAGATATTCAAAGTAAAAATGGACGACCTTGCCCGCTACTTAGATGATACCCGGTTGAATACATCGAAAGCACTCAACGAGCTACAAGATAAAGGACTATTAGAGTTACGCCGGAAAGAGATTCTTATTCCGGACGCACAGAAGCTGGTAAACGAGTAGATACGGACTGACCAATCAGAAAAAAGAAACTATCCATCATAAAAATAGCCTCAACAGGAATTTCCGTTGAGGCTATTTTTATGATGGATAATGTTATTATTCCCATTCAATGGTTGCTGGTGGCTTGGAACTGATATCATAGGTTACACGGTTCACTCCCTTCACCTTATTAATAATATCATTCGATACCTTACCCATAAATTCATAAGGTAAATGTGCCCAGTCGGCTGTCATAGCATCTGTAGATGTCACAGCACGCAAAGCAACCGCTCTTTCATAAGTACGTTCATCTCCCATTACGCCCACAGACTGTACCGGCAACAAGATAACTCCTGCCTGCCATACTTTATCATACAATCCCCAGTCACGCAATCCCTGGATGAAGATATCGTCAGCATCCTGCAGAATACGTACTTTTTCAGGAGTAATATCTCCCAAAATACGCACTGCCAGTCCCGGTCCCGGGAACGGATGACGAGTAATCAGATGCTCCGGCATACCCAGCTCACGACCTACCCGGCGCACTTCATCCTTAAATAACAAACGAAGCGGTTCACACAACTTCAGATTCATCTTTTCAGGAAGACCGCCTACATTATGATGGCTCTTTATCACTGTACCCGTAATAGACAATGACTCAATACAATCCGGATAAATGGTACCCTGCGCCAGCCATTTCACGTCTTTTATCTTGTGAGCCTCCACATCAAATACATCGATGAAGCCCTTACCTATAATCTTACGCTTACTTTCCGGTTCAGCCACACCAGCCAGTTCTGCGAAGAACTTTGCGCTGGCATCAACACCAATCACATTCAGACCGAGACACTCGTAATCCTTCATCACATTCTTGAACTCATTCTTACGTAGCATACCGTGATCTACAAAGATACAAGTCAAGTTCTTACCGATAGCCTTGTTTAACAACACTGCTGCAACTGAAGAATCAACTCCGCCACTCAAACCGAGAACGACTTTATCATCCCCCAACTGCGCTTTCAGCTCGGCAACCGTACTTTCAATGAAAGAAGCCGGCGACCAGTCTTGTTTGCAACCGCAAACATCTACCACAAAGTTCTTCAGGATTTGAGTTCCGTCTTCACTATGGAATACTTCCGGATGGAATTGAACACCCCACACTTGCTCACCTTCTGCCTGATAAGCAGCAATCTCTACTTTATCTGTTGAAGCTATTTTCTTGAAATTATCAGGAATAGCAGTAATCGTATCTCCATGACTCATCCATACCTGCGATCCATCACGTACACCTTTAAATAGCACATTATCTTTGCAGAAAGAAGTCAAGTGAGCACGTCCATATTCGCGTGTTCCGGCTGGTTCCACTTTTCCGCCATTGGTGTATGACATAAATTGTGCACCATAACAAATACCCAATATCGGATATTTACCACGAATTTCACTCAAATCTACTTTGAAAGCATCTTTATCGTAAACCGAGAAAGGACTTCCGGAGAGAATGACTCCTTTAATAGTAGGGTCTTCTTTAGGAAATTTGTTATAAGGAACAATTTCACAATACGTATCCAATTCACGTACACGACGGCCTATAAGCTGTGTTGTCTGCGAACCGAAATCAAGAATTATTATTTTTTCCTGCATATCAATGGTTGGATTTTGAATAAATTGAGTTGCAAAAGTAGAAAAAAGTACGCAATCTATATTAATAATGAAGAGAAAAATAAAGGAGATTCACAAGTTTATACTTGGAATCTCCTTTATTTTAATTAGAATCAACTATTCTTTTCTTTCAGCAAATCGCGTATCTCCGTCAACAAGACTTCTTCCTTCGTTGGTGCAGGAGGAGCCGGAGGAGTAGCTGGCACTTCTGCCTGTTTTTTAGTTGTCAGTTTCGTAATCAACCGTATAAATAAGAATATAGCAAAAGCAATAATCAGAAAATCAAAGGTGGCTTGCAGAAACTGACCATAATCCAATGTCACAGCCGGAGCTATCTCCTTACCGTCAGCACCAATCTCCGCCGCTTTCATCACCCATTTCAAATCCGTAAAGTTCACACCGCCAACCAGTAAACCAATCGGAGGCATAATAACATTAGCAACCAATGATGATACGATTTTTCCAAACGCACCACCAATAACTACACCGACAGCCATGTCTATGACGTTACCTTTCATAGCAAACGCCTTAAAGTCCTGTAAAAATGTGCTCTTTCCCATCTTTTTTCAATATTTAATGTGAATTTAATATGCGAATATAAAAACATTTTTGTAATTTTGCACCGCATTTGAAAATAAAACAAGTGCGCAGGTCGAGAGATATTTGAACAAATATTATAAAACCCTTAAAAGTTTAAACAAAATGATTAAAGTAGGTATTAATGGATTCGGACGTATCGGACGTTTCGTTTTCCGCGCTGCAATGGAGAGAAACGATATTCAAATCGTAGGTATCAATGACCTTTGCCCGGTTGATTACTTGGCTTACATGCTGAAGTATGACACGATGCACGGACAGTTCAACGGTACTATCGAAGCAGATGTTGAAAACAGCAAACTGATCGTTAACGGTCAAGCTATCCGTATCACAGCTGAAAGAAATCCGGCTGACTTGAAATGGAATGAAGTAGGTGCAGAATACGTTGTTGAATCTACAGGTTTGTTCTTGAGCAAAGACAAAGCTCAGGCTCACATCGAAGCTGGTGCAAAATATGTTGTAATGTCAGCTCCTTCTAAAGATGACACTCCGATGTTCGTTTGCGGTGTAAACGAAAAAACATATGTAAAAGGTACTCAATTCGTATCTAACGCTTCTTGTACTACTAACTGTTTGGCTCCTATCGCTAAAGTATTGAACGACAAGTTCGGTATCCTTGACGGTTTGATGACTACAGTTCACTCTACAACTGCTACTCAGAAAACAGTTGACGGTCCTTCTATGAAAGACTGGAGAGGTGGTCGTGCTGCTTCTGGCAACATCATCCCTTCTTCTACTGGTGCTGCTAAGGCTGTAGGTAAAGTAATCCCTGCATTGAACGGCAAATTGACTGGTATGTCTATGCGTGTTCCGACTTTGGACGTATCTGTAGTTGACTTGACAGTTAACTTGGCTAAACCGGCTACTTACGCTGAAATTTGCGCTGCAATGAAAGAAGCTTCTGAAGGCGAATTGAAAGGTATCTTGGGTTACACTGAAGATGCAGTAGTTTCTTCTGACTTCCTGGGTGACGCTCGTACTTCTATCTTCGACGCTAAAGCAGGTATCGCTTTGACTGATACTTTCGTTAAAGTTGTATCTTGGTATGACAACGAAATCGGTTACTCTAACAAAGTTCTTGACTTGATCGCTCACATGGCATCAGTTAACGCTTAATTAGAAGCCTGAACAATATAGAAACCGCTGCGGGAAACCGTAGCGGTTTTTTTATACATTTCATTTTATATATTGTTAAAAAGCAACGTGTTATCCGTTGAATAAGCTACAATTTTAGTAGCTTTGTAACTCTATGGAGAGATTATTAATAACATTGATACTAGTTTGCACTATGAACAATATAACAAATGCCCAGAATCCTTTCTACGGGCAATACCATACGCCGCACGAAACCGTGCCGTTTGACCGGATTGAAACTGAACATTATGAGCCTGCTATCCTCGAAGGAATCAAGCTACAAAATGCTGAAATAGAGGCCATCATACAGAATCCGGAAAAGGCTGATTTTACCAATACGATAGAAGCTTTCGAAGAGTCAGGGGAATTACTGGACAAAGTAGTTGCCGTCTTCGGTAATATGTTGAGCGCAGAAACGAATGACGATCTACAAGAACTCGCTCAAAAGATTATGCCGTTGCTTAGTGAACACAGCAATAATATCACACTGAACAAAAAGCTATTCGCACGTGTGAAGGAAGTGTATAACCAAAAAGAGACTTTGCAACTAACACAGGAACAAAAACAGTTACTGGAAAATGCATATAACAGTTTTATTCGTCATGGCGCCAATTTAGAAGGAGAAGCACGGGAAGAATACCGTCGTCTGACTACCGAATTGAGTAAATTGACGCTTACCTTCAGTGAAAACAACCTGAAAGAGACGAATGCTTATCAAATGCTGTTAACGAAAAAAGAGAGCCTCGCCGGACTACCTGAAATTATCATAGAAGCAGCTGCAGAAACGGCCAAGAACGAAGAAAAAGAAGGATGGGCATTCACACTTCACGCTCCAAGCTATATTCCTTTCATGACGTATTCTGACAATCGGGATTTACGTCAAAAACTCTATATGGCTTATAATACCAAATGTACACACGATAACGAATTCAATAATATCGACATCGTAAAAAAGATAGCCAATACACGCATGAAAATAGCCCAGTTACTGGGATACAAAGATTATGCGGAATATACGCTAAAGAAAAGAATGGCTGAAAACAGCAAGTCGGTATACAAGCTGCTCAACCAACTGCTGGAAGCATACACTCCTATTGCACAACAAGAATATAAAGAGATACAAGAACTGGCTCGCGAAGAACAGGGAGCTGATTTCGTTGTCATGCCTTGGGACTGGAGTTATTATTCAAATAAACTAAAGGACAAAAAATTCAATATCAACGAAGAAATGCTCCGCCCTTACTTCGAACTGGAACAAGTGAAGAAAGGGGTGTTTGGCTTGGCAGAAAAGTTATATGGAATCACTTTCCGGAAAAATACAGAAATTCCGGTTTACCATAAAGAGGTAGAAGCCTTTGAAGTGTTTGATAAAGACGGTAAATTTTTAGCCGTCTTATACACCGATTTCCATCCGCGTCCGGGAAAGCGGGCCGGAGCCTGGATGACGAGTTATAAGGACCAATGGATAGATAAAAAGACCGGTAAAAACAGCCGCCCTCATGTATCCGTTGTGATGAACTTCACCAAACCAACCGAGAATAAGCCCGCTTTATTGACTTTCAATGAAGTAGAAACATTCTTGCATGAGTTCGGGCATAGTCTGCACGGTATGTTTGCCAATTCTACTTACAGGAGTTTAAGTGGAACCAATGTATATTGGGATTTCGTGGAGCTTCCCTCGCAAATTATGGAAAATTTCGCCATAGAGAAAGATTTCCTCAATACCTTTGCCCGCCATTATCAGACGGGAGAAGTATTGCCGGATGAATTGATAAAACGCCTTGTAGATGCATCAAACTTCAATGTTGCGTATGCTTGTCTACGACAAATAAGTTTCGGTTTACTTGATATGGCATGGTATACGCACAACACTCCTTTTGAAGGAGATGTGAAAGCTTATGAACAAGAAGCCTGGAAGGATGCGCAAATATTGCCGGTAGTACAAGAAGCTTGTATGAGTACGCAATTCTCCCACATCTTTGCCGGTGGATATGCCGCCGGATACTATAGCTACAAATGGGCGGAAGTATTGGATGCCGACGCATTTTCATTATTCAAGCAAAAAGGGATATTCAATCAGGAAGTGGCAGACTCATTCCGCAATAATATTCTGTCGAAAGGAGGAACGGAACATCCGATGATACTTTATAAACGTTTCCGCGGACAGGAACCGAGCATTGATGCTTTGCTAATCAGAAATGGGATAAAGAAATAAGTATTAAGTTATTAGATATTAAATATGAAGAGAAGTATATTTCAAATAGTAGGATTGCTTTTATTGCTTCCTTTATTTTCAGGATGTAATGATTCGGACGATGTAGCTGCTATCTTTACAGGAAAAACCTGGAAACTAAATTATATCACAGTAGATGGAGGTCATGAGATGTTTGGCTTTTGGGAGAATGAAGAACAAGAGAAAGCAAGTATTAAAGAGCTTAATAAAAACGGTACATATAATATTGTATTTGATGGCACAGTAGATGGAGATGTTATTAACGGAAATATAAAAGGAACTGTAATTGCAACCAGTACTTTTGAAGGAAAATGGAATGCCAACGCCAAAAACAATAGCTTCAAAGCTACAGTTACCACTGCAGGTAGTTATGGCGACGACAAACTCGCCAAAAATTTTATAGAGGGGCTTAATGCAGCTACATCTTACGAAGGAGATAGTAATAACTTATACCTTTTATACAAACCGGCATCCGGTAAACAAACTTTCCGTATGGTTTTCCGGGTAGTAAGCAGTAAATAGTAAACAACATGGACACTGAAAAGAAACAATTAGAACTTGACAAACGTTATATACGTATGGCCAGTATATGGGCTGAAAATTCCTATTGTCAACGCCGTAAAGTAGGAGCTTTAATTGTTAAGGATAAAATGATTATCTCCGACGGATATAATGGAACACCTTCCGGATTCGAGAATGTATGTGAAGATGAAAACAACCTGACAAAACCATACGTTCTGCATGCGGAAGCCAATGCCATTACCAAAATAGCGCGTTCAAATAACAGTAGCGACGGTGCTACCATGTACGTCACCGCCTCTCCTTGCATCGAATGTGCAAAGTTAATCATACAGGCAGGAATCAAACGGGTAGTTTATTCCGAGCATTACCGCCTGGAAGATGGAATAGAGTTATTAAAACGGGCGGGAATCGAAGTTATCTACACAGAGTTAGATGATAATTCCTCTCCAAATAAATAAGAAGACGAACGTTTTAAAAAAGGAATAGACATGAGTACAAAAAACTCTTCACGTTTTACACCTGTCATCATAGCAGTCAGTGTGGTAGTCGGGATTCTTATCGGTACATTTTATGCCAAGCATTTTGCCGGCAACCGTTTGGGTATCATTAATGGTTCCTCCAATAAGCTAAACGCTTTGTTACGCATTGTAGACGATCAATATGTCGACACCGTAAACATGGCCGATTTGGTAGAAAAAGCCATGCCGCAAATTCTAGCCGAACTGGATCCGCATTCAACTTATATCCCAGCCCAAAATCTCGAAGAAGTCAACTCTGAACTGGAAGGCAGCTTCAGCGGAATTGGCATCCAGTTTACCATACAGAATGACACCATTCATGTCAATGCTGTTGTTCAGGGAGGTCCTTCTGAAAAGATAGGATTAATGGCGGGCGACCGCATTGTTACTGTAGATGATAGCTTGTTTGTCGGCAAGAAAGTAACGAACGAACGGGCTATGCGCACCTTGAAAGGTCCGAAAGGCTCACAGGTAAAATTGGGAATCAAACGAACAGGAGAAAAGGACTTATTACACTTCAACATCACACGTGGAGACATTCCTCAAAATACCGTAGATGCTGCTTACATGGTAAACGACGATATCGGTTATGTGAAAGTCAGCAAATTCGGACGTACCAGCCATGTGGAATTGCTTAATGCATTAGCACAACTCAACCACAAAAAATGCAAAGGTCTAATCATTGACCTGCGCGGTAATACCGGAGGATATATGGAAGCTGCTATCCGCATGGTAAATGAATTCTTGCCTGAAGGTAAGTTGATCGTATATACTCAAGGCCGTAAATATCCACGTGCAGAAGAATTTGCCAACGGTACGGGTAGTTGTCAGAAAATGCCGCTCGTTGTATTGATTGACGAAGGATCTGCTTCCGCCAGTGAAATTTTCACCGGAGCTATTCAAGATAACGACCGGGGTACAGTTGTAGGACGCCGTTCTTTCGGTAAGGGACTTGTGCAACAGCCTATCGATTTCAGTGACGGATCGGCTATCCGCCTGACAATCGCCCGCTACTACACCCCATCCGGACGTTGCATCCAACGCCCATACGAAAGCGGTAAAGACCGTAACTACGAGCTGGATTTATACACCCGTTACGAACATGGAGAATTTTTCTCACGTGATAGTATCAAGCAGAATGAGAGCGAACGTTATAATACCAGCTTGGGACGTACTGTGTATGGCGGCGGTGGTATCATGCCGGATATATTCGTACCGCAGGATACAACGGGAGTCACTTCTTATCTATCGACAGTTATTAACCGGGGACTGACTATTCAGTTCACATTCCAATACACCGACAATAACCGGAAGAAGTTAAGCCAATACGAAACTGAGGAAGAATTACTAAACTATCTTCGTCATCAAGGTTTGGTGGAACAGTTTGTCCGTTTTGCCGACAGTAAAGGAGTGAAAAGAAGAAATATCCTCATTCAGAAATCATACAAACTATTGGAAAAGAACCTCTTTGGCAACATCATCTACAATATGCTTGGACTGGAAGCCTATCTCCAATACTTCAACAAGACAGATGCTACTGTCATTAAAGGTATTGAGATACTTGAAAAAGGAGAAGCTTTCCCCAAAGCTCCGGTAGCCGTTGAAGAAGAAGTGACGAAGGATAAAAAAGATGGAAAGAAAAAAAGAACTGCGCAAGCATATAGCATTACTGAAGACCAAACACGCGGATTCAACTATGCGAAAGCTGCAATCAGCTAATATACTTGCCGCCCTTGAAGCCCATCCGGCTTTCAGGGCGGCAAATACTGTATTACTATACCATTCGCTGAATGACGAAGTAGATACACATGCCTTTATTCAAAAATGGAGTAGCGAAAAACGGATTCTACTCCCTGTAGTAGTAGGCGATGATTTAGAACTACGGATATACACCGGACCGGAAGACATGTCAATCAGCGGCATCTACGGTATAGCAGAACCAACCGGAGAAATATTCACAGACTATGCAGCCATAGAGTTCATCGTCGTTCCCGGAGTAGCTTTCGATGCTAAAGGTAACCGTTTGGGGCGGGGAAAAGGATATTATGACCGTCTCCTGCCACGCATACCATCAGCCTATAAAGCAGGAATCTGTTTCCCATTTCAATTAGTAGAAGAAGTTCCGGCGGAATCATTCGACATCCGCATGGATATAATCATAACAATCAATGAAGACGAATTATCACACCCACACCACCCGCTGCCATCATGCGACAGGGAGTGACGAAGAATTTGTTTTAAGTGCCATCAAAGGCGGCTATCAAGAATTAGGCTTTTCTGACCACACTCCGTGGAAATATCACACTGATTATATATCCGACATCCGGATGCTTCCCGAAGAGTTACCGGGATATGTGGAAAGTATCCGTTCGCTGCAAGAGAAATATAAAAATCAAATCAGCATAAAAATAGGATTGGAATGCGAATACTTTCCTGAATACATACACTGGTTAAAAGGAATCATCAAAGAATATAAACTGGACTATATCATCTTTGGAAATCACCATTTTCACACAGATGAGAAGTTCCCCTACTTCGGCCGGAATACAGATTCGGTAGACATGCTCGAACTCTATGAAGAGAGTGCTATTGAAGGAATGGAAAGCGGACTATTTGCCTACCTTGCCCATCCGGATTTATTTATGCGTTCTTACCCCGAGTTCGATCGTCATTGTAAGCTAGTCAGCAGACATATCTGCCGGACGGCAGTACGGTTAAACTTACCGTTGGAATATAATATCGGATATGAAGAGTACAATGATATTCATGGTATTACTACCATTCCTCATCCGGATTTCTGGAAAATAGCCGCCCATGAAGGTTGCACCGCTATCATCGGCGTAGACGCCCATAACAATCAATATTTGGAAAACCCTTTTTATTACAACCGTGCAACCGAAACACTCTGGAAGCTAGATATAAAGGTTATAGACAGAATATCTTTCTTCAACGAAAAATAATATTTGTAATTACGGTAGCTCCGACTCTCTGATTCAGCGTGCGCACCAATACCTCACGCCCCATCATCAATTCCTGACGAAGAGCTGCGGAAGTCAGATGCACATATAATGTCTGATTACGAATATAAAGATTGCTGGTATAAGCCGCTGCCGGTCCCAAGATTTGAGGCCAGGCATCCAGCAGTCTTTGTTCGTTCAGCGGAGATTCCAAACTCTCCTGACGAAGAAACTGTTGAATCAGTTTTCCTATTTGTTCGGCATCATTGCGCTTCATTATCAGCCTCCGTTTCTTGAATTGTGCCCTCTTCTACACGAAATATTTTATAATCGCTGCCTACCTTATGTAAAATACGGTCGAGATGTCCCCGGTTCGTGTCCGTTATAAATATCTGCCCGAAATTGTCTCCAGCCACCAGCTTCACTATTTGCTCTACACGGGAAGCATCCAACTTATCGAAAATATCATCTAATAATAATAAAGGAACAGTCCGGCCGGTACGCTTCAAGAAATCAAACTGCGCCAGTTTCAATGCTACCAGATACGTTTTGTTCTGTCCCTGCGAACCTTCTTTCTTTATCGGGAATTCACCCAACAACATATTCAACTCATCTTTATGAATCCCACGCAAAGAGAATCCCATTATCTTATCCCTCTCCCTGCTTTGCTTCAACACTTCCAACAAAGAAGCATCCCGCGCATGAGACTCATAAGATAATCCCACCACCTCTTTATCCTGCGAGATAAAGGAATAGAAAGATTGGAAAATAGGAATAAACTCCCGGATAAACGCTTCACGTTTCTGGAATACGATTGCACCGGCTTGCGCCATCATCTCCTCCCATACAAGAAACAGCTCCTCCTCCACCGGAAACTCACTCTTCAACAATGTGTTACGCTGCGCCAATGCTTTATTATACCGTATCAGCGCTTCAAGATATTCCTTATCATACTGCGAAATCACTACATCCATAAACCGACGACGCTCCTCACTTCCCCCGGCTATCAATTCGGAATCGGCAGGTGAAACCATCACCAAAGGCAGAAAACCGATGTGGTCCGAAAAACGGCTATATTCTTTCTTATTCCGCTTAAATTGTTTCTTCGAACGGCGTTTCATCCCACAATAAATCTCTTCAGGAGTTCCGTCCTCCGCTTCATAAAAGCCCTGAATCACGAAAAAGTCTTGTTCATGACGAATATTTTGAGAATCAATCGGGTTTCCGGAGCTCTTACAGAAAGACAAGAAATACACCGCATCCAGCAAATTCGTCTTTCCCATTCCATTCAGTCCGAAAAAACAATTCAGCTTAGCAGAGAATCCCAGTTCTACCTCTTCCAGATTCTTATAGTTTAATATGGATATTCGTTTCAGTATCATTGTGTACACGTTAATTTGTTCACAAAAGTAGCAAGATTTTCGTGGTTTTCGGGTGTAAAACAAAAAAAGATGCTTCTAAATTTCGTTTGTAGATATAAAAAAACTACTTTTGCGAGTCGAAATATCAAACTGTGAATAATAACAAAAAGAATCATATAAAATGGCAGAACAAAAGAATCAGAACGAACATCTGAACGTAGAAGATGCACTGACACAATCGGAAGCATTTCTTATCAAGTACAAAAACGCAATTATTGGCGGTGTTGTTGCTGTGATTATTATTGTAGCAGGTTTTATCATGTACAAAAACCTCTATGCTGAACCACGTGAAGAAAAAGCACAGGCAGCTCTTTTCAAAGGACAGGAATACTTTGAACAGGATGCTTTTGAACAAGCTTTGAACGGTGACAGCATCGGTTATACAGGTTTCCTGAAAGTTGCTGATGACTACAGCGGAACAAAAGCTGCCAATTTGGCAAAAGCTTATGCTGGTATTTGCTACGCACAACTTGGCAAATATGAAGAAGCAGTGAAGATGCTGGACAGCTTCAATGGAAAAGACCAAATGGTTGCTCCGGCAATTTTGGGTGCTGCAGGTAACTGCTACGCACAACTTGGCCAATTAGACAAAGCGGCTTCTACTTTATTGTCGGCAGCAGACAAAGCTGACAACAACACATTAAGCCCGATCTTCCTGATACAAGCTGGTGAAATCCTGGTAAAACAGGGAAAATATGACGATGCTGTAAACGCTTACACTAAGATCAAGGATAAATATTTCCAATCTTATCAGGCTATGGACATCGACAAATATATCGAGCAAGCTAAATTGATGAAAAAATAATATACCATCTATTATATAAGGAAATCGAGGCACGGATTACACCGGATTAAGCGGACTATCTATTAAAACCGTGGAATCCGTGAAATCCGTGCCTTTCTTCTTAAATCTCTCATACTCTCAAATCTTCATTTTATAATTCTCAACTTTTAATTAACTATGGCAACAGCTTACCATAACTTATCCGAATATGATTTCAATTCCGTTCCGAATGCAGAAGCAATGAAATTTGGTATCGTCGTATCCGAATGGAATTTCAATATTACCGGTGCTTTACTGAAAGGCGCAGTCGATACATTAAAAAAACATGGAGCAAAAGACGAAAATATTCTGGTGAAAACTGTACCGGGAAGTTTCGAACTTACTTTTGGAGCCAACCAAATGATGGAAAATTGCGATCTTGATGCAATTATTGCAATTGGTTGCGTAATTAAAGGAGATACCCCACATTTTGATTATGTTTGCATGGGAGCAACCCAAGGAATTACCGAATTAAACGCAACTGGCGATATACCAGTCATTTACGGATTAATTACCACAAATACAATGGAGCAAGCAGAGGATCGTGCCGGTGGCAAACTGGGTAACAAAGGAGATGAATGTGCAATTACTGCAATAAAAATGATCGATTTTGTTTGGAGTTTAAATAAATAGTTGTATCTTTGCACCGCAATTGAGAAACAAACCTCCTCAAAAGCAAAAAAGGGCAAATACCAGAGTGGCCAAATGGGGCAGACTGTAAATCTGCTGTCTTTCGACTTCGGTGGTTCGAATCCATCTTTGCCCACAAAAATTGCGGAAGTAGCTCAGTTGATAGAGCATTAGCCTTCCAAGCTGAGGGTCGCGGGTTTGAGCCCCGTCTTCCGCTCTCCAAAGAGAATCTGAGAAATTAGATTCTCTTTTTTTGTTTTATTTTAGACCGCTAAGCTTATGAAAAATTCTCCGGTACAATCGCATGTACTCCGACTAGCACATCCCCCTATCCCCACTGTCCACATCGGGATTATAGGACTGGGCAATCGAGGATTGCTCACCTTACAACGTTATCTGCAAATTGAAGGAGTAGAAATCAAAGCTCTTTGTGAAATAAGAGAAGGAAATCTAAGTAAGGCCCAACAACTATTAAAAGAAGCCGACCGTTCCGAAGCCACCGGATATACCGGAGTGGAGGGATGGAAGAAGATGTGCGAATCGGATGAAGTAGATTTAATATTCATCTGCACCGACTGGTTAATGCATACTCCAATGGCAACTTTCGCAATGGAATGCAATAAACATGTAGCTATTGAAGTTCCGGCTGCTATGAGCGTGGAAGAATGTTGGCAATTGGTAGACACTGCAGAAAAAACCAGGCGACACTGCATCATGCTCGAAAATTGTTGTTATGATCCCTTTGCACTAATGACTCTCAACATGGCCCAACGAGGATTGTTCGGAGAAATCATGCATGTAGAAGGAGCCTACATTCACGATCTTCGTTCAATGTACTTTGCCGAAGAGAGCGAAGGCGGCTATCACAACCATTGGGGGAAAAGATACAGCATCGAACATACAGGCAATCCTTATCCCACTCATGGGTTGGGCCCCGCCTGCCAGATACTGGATATTCATCGCAGTGACAGAATGGAATATCTCGTGTCCATGTCTACTCATCAGGCAGGAATGAGCGAGTATGCCCGCAGACTATTCGGCGAATATTCACCGGAAGCCCACCAGAAATATCAATTGGGAGACGTAAACACCACTCTTATCCACACGCTCAAAGGGAAGACAATCATGCTTCAATACGACATATCCACCCCACGTCCTTACAGCCGCCTTCAAACAGTATGCGGCACACTGGGATTCGCCCAAAAATACCCTGTCCCCTGTATCGCCCTAGATCCTAATGGAGACACTCCACTTGAAGGAGAACTGCTAGAAAAAATGATGGCACGCTATAAACATCCTTTTAACGCAACCATTGGCGAAGAAGCACATCGCAGAGGCCTACCCAATGAAATGAATTATGTTATGGATTACCGCCTTATTCATTGTCTGCGCAACGGGCTTCCACTGGATATGGATGTATACGATGCAGCCGAATGGTCGTGTATCACAGAACTAAGTGAAAAATCTGTACTGAATAAGAGCATGGCAGTAGAAATACCGGATTTCACCAGGGGAGCCTGGAAAAAATACAAATACTAGGTTCTATCAGAAGTACAGACGAAGTAGGTAGTTTACCCCAACAGGAGCAGTAAACGTTAAGCAATTCTAAAAAGGTGACTTCTTTTTAGGAAGAGCCTTTTTATGGCATGTCTTTTATATGTATTTGACATCACATAAGCCTACACAAAATCAGGTAGAAAAAGTCAGACTCATCTTTTACCTCATAATAGAAACTTTTATGATGAAAATATCGATTATAAATATAAATAGTTGGCTAATTAATTACTATTTTTGACACGTAAATGAAAAACATCGAATAACCCCTATTAAAAACTTTAAAATATGATGAAGAAACTATTTACAGTCACGGCTATCGGCTTGGCTTTGTTAACTTGGCACACCAGTTGTACTCTACAACCAAAGGCTCCCGAAGCCTTTACTCCTATCAAAGTAGAAACTCCTGCCCGCCCTGCCGGACAAGAAGATGTAATCCAACTCGTTACTCCTAAAATTGATACCGTTCGTGTCGGTTTCATCGGATTAGGAATGCGTGGTCCTGGTGCCGTGGCACGCTGGACCCATATCCCGGGAACTAAGATTGTAGCATTATGCGACCTGCTTCCCGAACGTGTTGAAAAATCACAAGATATTTTGAAGAATGCCGGACTTCCTGAAGCTGCTTCTTACAGTGGCTCGGAAGAGGCATGGAAGCAACTTTGTGAACGGGACGATATTGATCTGGTATACATAGCCACCGACTGGAAACATCATGCAGCAATGGGTGTTTATGCCATGGAACACGGTAAGCATGTAGCTATCGAAGTTCCTGCCGCCATGACACTGGATGAAATCTGGCAGCTAATCAATACTTCCGAAAAGACACGTAAGCATTGTATGCAGCTCGAAAACTGCGTATATGACTTCTTTGAACTGACTTCTTTAAATATGGCACAACAAGGCGTATTCGGAGAAGTACTTCATGTAGAAGGTTCATATATCCATAATCTGGAAGATTTCTGGCCTGAATACTGGAATAACTGGCGAATGGATTATAATCATCTACACCGCGGTGATGTATATGCTACCCATGGCATGGGCCCTGCTTGTCAGGTACTTAATATCCACCGTGGTGACCGCATAAAAACATTGGTATCGATGGATACGAAAGCTGTCAACGGACCGGCTTATATTAAGAAACAAACAGGAGAAGAGGTGACTGACTTCCAGAATGGTGACCAGACTTCTACCCTGATTCGCACAGAGAACGGTAAAACAATGTTGATTCAGCACAACGTAATGACTCCACGCCCATACAGCCGTATGTATCAGATAGTGGGAGCCGATGGTTACGCAAGCAAATATCCGATTGAAGAATATTGCCTGCGACCTTCACAAGTTGATTCAAAAGATGTGCCTAATCATGAGAATCTGAATGCACATGGTTCTGTACCTGAAAACGTAAAAAAAGCCTTGATGGATAAATATAAAGATCCTATTCATATAGAGTTGGAAGAAACAGCCAAGAAAGTAGGTGGACATGGTGGTATGGACTTTATCATGGACTACCGTCTGGCATATTGCTTGCAGAATGGACTGCCATTGGATATGGACGTTTATGACCTGGCAGAATGGTGTTGCATGGCTGAACTTACCAGACTTTCTATCGAGAACAATTCAGCTCCGGTAGAAGTACCCGACTTCACTCGCGGCGGATGGAATAAAGTACAAGGCTACCGTCACGCTTTTGCAAAATAAAACAGAATATTTCCTTTTAGCACGAGCATAATGAACCAATCCGGCTTCTCCCCCAAAGCCGGATTATTCATGGGTTCGTGTTTGAACATTTTATAGATTATCATAATCACGTTTATGAAAACAGCTATTCCAAAGCCTTCTAAGCAAAGCATTATCCGTGAAGCCAGAGATTATGTAATGATTGCCATCGGCATGATTTTGTATGGTATCGGTTGGACCGTTTTTCTGTTACCTAACGATATCACCACCGGGGGAGTACCGGGTATTGCTTCTATCGTATATTGGGCCACAGGTTTTCCGGTACAATATACGTACTTCAGCATCAACTTCTTCTTGCTACTACTGGCCCTCAAGTTGCTGGGACTAAAGTTTTGCATCAAAACTATTTTTGGTGTATTTACCCTCACCTTCTTTCTGTCCGTCATTCAAAAATTGACGGCAGGTTTCGGGCTTCTCCACGACCAGCCCTTTATGGCATGTGTCATCGGAGCATCCTTCTGTGGAGGTGGCATAGGTGTTGCTTTTTCGGCTAATGGAAGTACGGGAGGTACAGATATAATTGCAGCCATCATCAACAAATACCGGGACATCACATTAGGAAGAGTCGTGCTCATCTGCGATATGATTATCATTTCTTCCAGTTATTTTGTCTTAAAAGACTGGGAAAAAGTGGTGTATGGGTTTGTAACTCTTTATATTTGCAGTTTCGTTCTCGACCAGGTAGTGAATAGCGCCCGCCAATCTGTACAGTTCTTTATCATATCCAACAAATATGAAGAAATAGGACGGCATATTAACGAATACCCACACCGGGGAGTAACGATTATCAATGCAACCGGCTTTTATACAGGACGAGAAGTTAAGATGATGTTTGTATTAGCCAAGAAAAGGGAATCGCCTATCATCTTCCGGTTAATAAAAGACATAGACCCGAATGCATTTGTATCGCAAAGTGCTGTCATTGGAGTATATGGAGAAGGATTCGATCATATTAAAGTAAAATAAAAAAGAAATGAAAAACCAATATTGAGAAACATGAAATTTCGACCAACCCCCAACTTATTAACAGGCATTTTCATGGGAATATTTTCCCTGACAACACTTAGTACAATGGCTGAGAAAGCCGTGAAACCTTATTGGCAGGACGTACAGGTAGTTGAAGTCAACAAAGAGTATCCACGTACTTCTTTTATGACATACAACAATCGCGCTGATGCCTTGAGTGGCAAGTTCGAACGAAGCAAGTATTACCGCTTGCTGAACGGAACCTGGAAATTCTACTTTGTAGACTCTTATAAAAAACTTCCCGAAAACATTACCGATCCGAACACCAATACAGATTCGTGGGATGATATTCAGGTGCCCGGCAACTGGGAAGTACAAGGACACGGAATAGCCATCTACACCAATCATGGTTATGAATTCAAACCGCGCAATCCACAACCTCCTACTCTTCCCGAAGCCAATCCGGTAGGAGTTTATCGCCGGGATATCGATATTCCGGCAGACTGGGACGGGCGGGATATCTACTTGCATTTGGCAGGAGCTAAGTCCGGCGTATATGTATATATCAACGGACAAGAAGTAGGATATAGCGAAGACTCCAAGAATCCGGCAGAATTTCTTATCAACAATTACGTGAAGCCGGGAAAGAACGTACTTACAGTTAAAATCTTCCGTTGGAGCACCGGTTCCTATCTTGAATGTCAAGACTTCTGGCGTATGAGTGGTATTGAACGCGATGTTTTTCTGTATTCACAGCCTAAAGCAGCTCTCAAAGATTTCCGAATTAAGTCTACGCTGGACGACAGTTACAAAAATGGAATCTTCGGTTTAAATGTCGATTTGAGAAATCACGAAAAGGCTGCAACTAATCTTACATTAGTTTATGAACTATTAGATGCACAAGGAAAAGTTGTAGCTACTGAAGAGAAGACAGCCTATATTCCATCGAACGAAGTACGTACACTTTCTTTCGATAAGAATCTGACAGATGTCAGCACATGGACCTCCGAACATCCGAATCTATACAAACTGTTGATGACAGTAAAAGAGAATGGCAAAATCAATGAAATCATTCCTTTCAATGTAGGATTCCGCCGGATTGAGATCAAGCCTATCGAACAGAAGGCTGCTAACGGAAAACCGTATGTCTGCTTATTCATCAACGGTCAGCCTCTGAAACTGAAAGGGGTAAATATCCACGAACATAATCCGTCAACAGGTCATTATGTTACAGAGGATTTAATGCGCCGTGACTTCGAACTGATGAAACAACATAACTTAAACAGTGTACGCCTTTGCCACTATCCGCAAGACCGCCGTTTCTATGAGCTTTGTGATGAATACGGACTTTATGTATATGATGAAGCCAACGTGGAAAGCCACGGAATGTATTATGATCTCCGGAAAGGCGGTTCACTGGGTAACAATCCCGAATGGCTGAAACCGCACATGGATCGTACCATCAATATGTTTGAACGTAATAAGAATTATCCGAGCGTTACATTCTGGTCGCTGGGAAATGAAGCCGGAAACGGATATAATTTCTATCAGACTTATTTGTGGTTGAAAGAGGCAGACAAAGATCTGATGGATCGTCCGGTCAACTACGAACGTGCTCAATGGGAATGGAACTCCGATATGTATGTTCCGCAATATCCGGGTGCCGACTGGCTGGAAAATATCGGAAAGAATGGTAGCGACCGTCCTGTAGCTCCTTCGGAGTATGCACATGCCATGGGAAACTCCACGGGAAACCTGTGGGGACAATGGCAGGCAATTTACAAATATCCGAATCTCCAAGGTGGATATATCTGGGACTGGGTAGACCAAGGTCTTCTCCAAAAAGATAAGAATGGAAGAGAATACTGGGCCTACGGAGGTGACTTCGGCGTAGACGCACCTAGCGATGGTAACTTCCTCTGCAACGGTCTTGTCAATCCGGATCGTGGTCCGCATCCGGCAATGACTGAAGTGAAATATGTACATCAGAATGTAGGTTTTGAAGCAGTAGATGCCGCAGCCGGTATATTCAAAATCACCAACCGTTTCTATTTCACTAACCTGAAAAAATATCAGATTCACTACAATGTACTTGCTAACGGAAAGACAATAAAAGGTGGAAAAGTATCTTTGGATATTGCTCCGCAAGCCTCTAAAGAATTCACCGTACCGGTAAATGGTCTGAAAGCCCAACCGGGAACAGAATATTTTGTCAACTTCAGTGTAACAACCACAGAGCCTGAACCGTTGATTCCAACCGGATATGAAATTGCATACGACCAGTTCCAACTTCCTATCCAGGCAGAGAAGAGTATATATAAAGCAAACGGTCCGGCATTGAAAACAACGATTCAAGGAGATGAATTAATCATTTCTTCCTCCAAAGTAAACTTTGTATTCAACAAGAATAGCGGATTAGTAACCTCGTATAAAGTAGATGGTACAGAATATTTCAAAGACGGATTTGGTATTCAGCCTAACTTCTGGCGTGCTCCTAATGATAATGACTATGGTAACAGCACTCCTAAACGTTTGCAGATATGGAAACAATCAAGCAAAAACTTCCGCATAACGGATGCCACCATGACAGCAGAAGATAAAGCAGTCTCCTTAAATGTAACCTACTTACTGGCTGCCGGCAACTTGTATGTTGTCACTTACAAAATCTATCCGAACGGAATAGTTAACGTAAATGCCAAATTCACATCAACGGATATGCAGCCTACAGAAACAGAAGTTTCCGAAGCTACCCGCATGGCTACATTTACCCCCGGAAGTGATGCTGCCCGTAAGGCTGCCTCCAAACTGGAAGTCCCTCGTATCGGTGTGCGTTTCCGCTTGCCGGCACAGATGAACAATGTACAATACTTTGGCCGTGGCCCGGAAGAGAATTATATCGACCGCAATCACGGAACGCTCGTTGGCGTATATAAGACAACAGCGGATCAAATGTACTTCAACTATGTGCGTCCACAGGAAAACGGACATCACACTGATACCCGTTGGATCGCTTTATCTCCTAATAAAGGAAACGGCCTGGTGTTGGTAGCGGACAGTCTTATCGGTTTCAATGCCTTGCGCAACTCTATCGAAGACTTTGACTCTGAAGAAGCTCTGCCCCACCCTTACCAATGGAATAACTTCAGCCCGGAAGAGGTTGCCAATCACGACGAGAACGCTGCCCGCAACGTATTACGGAGAATGCATCATGTCAACGACATCACTCCCAGAGATTTCGTTGAGGTTTGTGTAGATATGAAGCAACAAGGAGTAGGCGGATATGACAGTTGGGGTGCTCGCCCGGAACCTTTCCACCAGATCCCGGCTAACCGTGATTACCAGTGGGGCTTCACATTAGTACCCGTTCGCTCGGCTAACCAAGCCAACGAAGCTGCTAAATATGATTATCGATAACCTTAGTATAAATTTTTAAAGAAAAAAAACATGAAAGATTTATCTAGCATCGTAGCTAAATTTAAAGTCCAAGGTACGATAGAAGAAATCAAACCTTTGGGTGCAGGACTTATCAACGACACTTATAAAGTAAACACCAAAGAAGCAGATGCTCCCGACTATGTTTTGCAACGCATCAATCATGCCATTTTCCAGAATGTAGAAATGCTTCAATCCAATATTAGCGCTGTTACCAATCACATTCGCAAGAAACTGACGGAAGCCGGAGAATCGGATATAGACCGCAAGGTGTTGAGTTTCCTCGAAACAGAAGAAGGTAAAACATACTGGTTTGACGGTGACAGTTATTGGCGTGTGATGGTATTCATCCCACGTGCAAAAACGTATGAGACGGTAAATCCCGAATATTCCAATTATGCAGGAGAAGCCTTCGGTAACTTCCAGGCTATGCTGGCCGATATTCCGGAAACATTGGGTGAAACCATACCCGATTTCCACAACATGGAGTTCCGTCTCAAACAACTACATGAAGCCGTTGCGAAGGATGCTGCCGGACGGGTAGCAGAAGTGAAGTACTATCTGGATGAAATAGAGAAACGCGCAGATGAAATGTGTAAGGCTGAACGTTTATATCGTGAAGGGAAACTTCCCAAACGCGTTTGCCATTGCGATACGAAAGTGAATAACATGATGTTCGACGAGGATGGTAAAGTGCTTTGTGTCATTGATCTGGATACGGTAATGCCTAGCTTTATATTCTCCGATTATGGTGACTTCTTACGTACAGGTGCCAACACAGGTGATGAAGACGACAAAGACCTTGATCGTGTAAACTTCAATATGGAAATATTCAAAGCATTTACCAAGGGCTATCTGAAAGGAGCCAAATCATTCCTGACTCAGATCGAGATTGAGAATCTTCCTTATGCGGCGGCTTTATTCCCATACATGCAGTGTGTACGGTTCCTGGCAGATTATATCAACGGAGATACTTATTATAAAATCAAATATCCGGAACATAACCTCGTTCGCACCAAAGCACAATTCAAATTACTTCAAAGTGTGGAAGCAAATACACCGGAAATGATAGCGTTCATCAACGAATGCTTATTAAATTGAGAATGCTCCATTTTTCCAATGGTAGACTACAGGGCGGCGGAGAAACGGTTTCAGTTTCTCTGCTGTTTCTTTTGACATATAGTCGGGGGTTGTTAACGTAAGTGTCAGTTCCGTATTTTCTTTATTAAAATCGGCTTTCATCAATAGCATATCTGCCGAACGGCGTGCTTCATCAAACTCATAAACTCCTGCTGAATCGGGAGCATTCAGAAAATCATCCATCAGGGGCAGGGTAATAAAGAGAGATGTTGTAAGCGGTTTCCAGTCGTCCGTATAGAAATGGATGCTGCTATCACAGGCAGGAGCACAAACAGTAGAGACTGTACAGATTACGTTCGTTGAATCATTTAATGCCAACACTTTCATCTGCCAGGTCGATTGAACTGACATTTGCATACGGATATAGTCTTTACCAAGATCAGTCATCTCCGACTTCTTGCCAAAACGGTTTTCTACTTGCGCTTTCATCTTACTTTCCAGAAAGTCTATGCAATCTTCACGATTCACTTTTGTAAGCAAGGGACTTAGAGAATCCGGCATATTCACAAACAACGTTTTGGCCTCTTGTGCCTGAAGAGCAGTCGAAACAAAAAGTCCGACAGCAGAGAAGAATATAGTAATAACAAGTTTATTTATTTTCATATCTATCTTATTTAACCTATGACAAACAGTCTTGTGTAACTGTTTTAACTTTTAGACCCCAAATATAAGAATATCATTCCGATTAACACCAGTATAAGGTCAATCGCTTTGCTTTTTAAATTCTTTTCACGGAAGAAAAGCGCACCGAAAGTGAAAGAAACAACCACACTTCCCCGACGAACCATCGAAACAATAGAAATCATCGAATCGTCGTAACTTAATGCGTAAAAGTAAACAAAATCGGCAGCAGAAAGGAAAATGGAGATCAGGATAATCGTCCAGTCCCAGCGAAACGGGGTGGTAGACTTTCTTTTAGGCCACCAAAGCAATAACAGAATAGGACACATAATAAACACCTGATAAACATTATACCAGGATTGTACCAGCATCGGATTCAGAGACTTCATCAGATACTTGTCATACAATCCGCTGATAGCACCTGTAATGGCAGCCAGTACAATAAAAAAGATCCATTTGTTATGCTTAAAATCAATTCCTTCTTTCTTTCCCGAACGGCTCAACATAAAGAAAGAGGCAATGGCCAGCATCACACCAATCCATTGATAGAGATTCAATCGTTCACCGAATACCAGCATAGCTCCCACGAGCACCATCACCGGACGGGTGGCATTGATAGGTCCTACAATGGTTATGGGCAAATGTTTCATTCCGAAATATCCGAATATCCACGAAGACAATACGATGAACGACTTGATGATAATATATTTATGCTGTTCCCAACCAGCAACGGGAACATTGAATATTGTTCCTCCCAACAAGTCCGGTTGATAAACGGATATCAGGATAAACGGTAGAAAGATGAGACTGGAAAAGAATGTATTTAGAAACAAAACAGGAAGTACTGCATTATCTTTCAACGATTTCTTCTTGAATACATCATAAAAGCCCAGCAAAGTAGCCGAGAGGAATGCTAATAATAACCACATGAGAATATTTATTATTTACTAATTACCAATTATAAGTTATCAACGACAGACGGTTCGCCGGTTATGGATGATTGCTGGTCATCACATTCAAATATACTTTCCGGGTATTCCACGTTGACCAGAAACAGGGCTTGCCCCGGAGCAGATGTCCCGGCTTTACAACGGTCCTGCTGTTCTATAATCCGCCGGAAACCTTCAACAGTCAGTTTCCCGCGTCCCACTTCAATGAGCGTGCCTACAATGGCTCGCACCATATTCCGCAAGAAACGGTCGGCACGAATGGTAAACACCCAGGTAGCATCTTCTTCCTGCGTCCATTCTGCATGAGTGATATGACAAATATTGGTCTTTACATCCGTATGAAGTTTACTGAAACTCGTAAAATCGTTGTACTCGAAAAGGATACGCGCTGCTTCGTTCATGCGTTCATAATTCAACTGGTTATAAAGACGCCAGCGATATTGCCTGTTAAAAGGATATTTCGATGTCGTCACATAATATTTATAAGTTCGCGCAGTCGCATCAAAACGGGCATGGGTATCCGGCCGAACCCGGCAAACACGATAAATGGAAATATCGGGAGGTAGCAGACGATTTAATTTATCAGTTACAGAAGTAGTATCCAACAGTTCATCGGAATCAAAATGAGCAACCATCAGAGAGGCATGCACTCCCGCATCCGTCCGGCCTGCTCCTATTACTTCAATTTCGCGACGCAGAAAGGTAGACAATGCCTTCATCAGACATTCCTGCACACTAATCCCATTCGGTTGAATCTGCCAACCGTGATAATTGGTTCCGTCGTAAGCCAAATAAATAAAATACCTTTGCACGCTAAATCCTCTTTTTTAGGGTTTTCGCGCGCAAAAGTAGTCATTTTATCTCATTTATCTTTGTATAATTCGCATAAACCTGTATATTTGGAGAACAAAATAATCATGATTCACTAATACCTCACAATTATGAGTAGTACCATTTTCCTTATTATTGCCCTTGTGACAACAGGAATATTTGTAATCCAATTCGTTCTATCCATCTTTTTCGGAGACATAGATGCAGATGTAGACGTAGATGCTGACATCAGTAGCGTAGTTTCTTTTAAAGGACTAACTCATTTTGGAATCGGATTCGGCTGGTACATGTATTTAGCGGGAAACACTGAAATTCAAAGTTATGTCATCGGAATTCTGGTGGGTCTTTTCTTTGTTCTCGCTGTGTGGTTTCTCTATAAGAAAGCTTATCAACTGCAACAAGTGAATCATTCTGAACAGACAGATCAACTTGTGGGACGAGAATGTACCATCTACTTCAAGCAAAGCGACAGCAAATATACAGTACAAACAAGCCGAGACGGAGCAATGCGCGAAGTAGACGTCATCTCCGAATCCGGAAAAGCATATCAGACAGGTGACAGAACAATCATTACCAGTTACAAAGACGGAACACTGTTCATTCAATAACTATTCAAATACATAATTTTATGACACAAGAAATGTTGATAATGGCTGCTATATTAGTGGCAGTCATTTTGCTTACCTTCATTGGTATCCTTTCCCGTTACCGCAAATGTAAGAGTGACGAGGTACTCGTCGTATATGGTAAAACGGGAGGAGATAAAAAGTCGGCAAAACTATACCACGGTGGTGCAGCCTTCGTATGGCCTATTATTCAAGGCTACGAATTCCTGTCCATGAAACCCATGCAGATCGAATGTAAACTGACCGGTGCGCTATCCGCTCAGAATATTCGTGTAGATGTGCCGACTACAATCACCGTAGCCATCAGCACAGATCCCGAAGTGATGCAGAATGCCGCAGAACGTATGCTGGGTCTGACGATGGATGACAAGCAGAACTTAATTACTGATGTTGTATATGGTCAGATGCGTATGGTGATCGCCGATATGACTATCGAAGAATTAAATTCTGACCGGGATAAGTTCCTGGCTAAAGTGAAAGATAATATTGATACTGAACTTCGCAAATTCGGTTTGTATCTGATGAACATCAACATCAGTGATATTCGCGACGCTGCCAACTACATTGTCAACTTAGGTAAGGAAGCTGAAAGTAAAGCACTGAACGAGGCACAGGCTAACATCGAAGAACAGGAAAAGCTGGGTGCTATCAAAATTGCCAATCAAATAAAGGAGCGTGAAACGAAAGTAGCAGAAACCCGCAAAGATCAGGATATTGCTATTGCAGAAACCAAAAAACTACAGGAAATCTCCGTTGCAAATGCAGATAAGGACAGAATCTCACAAGTAGCCATTGCCAATGCAGAAAAAGAATCACAAGTAGCAAAGGCTGAAGCTGAAAAGAATATCCGTATCGAGCAGGCAAATACAGAAAAAGAAAGCCGTGTTGCCGAACTAAACTCGGATATGGAAATCAAACAGGCGGAAGCTGCCAAGAAAGCTGCCATCGGACGAAATGACGCACAGAAAGAGGTAGCACTCTCCAATGCAGAACTAGCTGTAACACAAGCTAATGCCGATAAGCAAGCAGGTGAAGCTGCCGCAAAATCGGAAGCTGCTGTACAAACTGCACGCGAAATTGCGCAAAAGGAAGTGGAAGAAGCTAAGGCACGGAAAGTGGAATCTTCATTGAAGGCTGAAAAGATTGTTCCTGCGGAAATCGCCAGACAGGAAGCTATCCTGCAAGCAAATGCCATCGCTGAAAAGATTACCCGCGAAGCGGAAGCACGCGCAAAGGCTACTTTAGCACAAGCCGAAGCGGAAGCAAAAGCTATCCAATTGAAACTGGAAGCAGAAGCGGAAGGTAAGAAGAAATCATTACTTGCGGAAGCAGAAGGTTTCGAGGCAATGGTAAGAGCAGCTGAATCGAATCCAGCTATCGCTATCCAATATAAGATGGTAGACCAGTGGAAGGAAATCGCCGGCGAACAGGTGAAGGCGTTCGAACACATGAACTTAGGAAATATCACTGTATTCGACGGAGGAAACGGTGGAACTAGCAATTTCCTGAACACATTAGTAAAGACAGTAGCTCCGAGCCTTGGCGTATTGGACAAGCTTCCTATCGGTGAAACAGTGAAGGGTATTATCAATCCGGAAAGCAAAACGGAGGAAAAGCCTGCAACAAAAGCTGACGAGAAAAAAGATAAGAAATAGTTGTAATCCAACTAATATACGCTGATGAGAAAAGCATGATTACTTGTTCTCATCAGCGTTTGTTTTTTATATATAACTCGAATAAATCTTCTTTGAACATTCCGGATTTATTACGTTCTTTATGTTACATAAAATATGTAACACAAAATATGTAATAAGTCGTGAAGCCATATCGCTCATTCTTTGTATACAGTTACAATAATCCCGGAATGTCGCGCCACTAGAAATGATTTTGCAAAATCATTTCTCATATTCTCATAATCCATAGAATAATTACCTGTAATTCAAAGCAATAGCACTATGAGAAATACTTTTCAAAAAGCTGTTTTTCATAGTATTTTGCCTGAAATGTCATAAAAAACCGGTATTTCTCATACTTTCATCATGCATTTCTCATACCGGGACTGCTATATAATACCTACATAATAAATGTCAACCCAACCCGAAGATAAGAAAAAAGGCAGTCAACTATTATCAGGGTATTACAGTCCCCGGTAGTCCCATATATTATGGGAAAAGATTCCCTAGCTGGAGGGAATTTATTCCCTTATTTTGCGGGAATAAATTCCCATAATATAAAAGAATACTTTCCCACAATATGTGGGACTACCGGAACTAACGGATATACTTACCCAAGATCATAGTATTCTATATATTCGTCAAATTGAGGCGTTTCTGTAACTCCCCGCCTGCGGAAAAGTCCCTGTATGTATTCCTGCTCCTTCGGTTTAATCAGCCGCTCCTTGTTGCAACAACGGTAATAGATCGTTTTGCCAAAGTAGGCTATCATCTGTCGTTTGATAACGGTGGCATCAGCAAGCGGCACCCGATCCAGCAAATGTTTCATACCCCGTGCAAACAACACCGGCTTTTCATCAATAAAGTAAGTGCAGTCTACACCATCGGAAGTGACATGTTCGGGATTAATAACCATTACAGCAGCCCGCTCTTTCGGCATTCGGAGAGTTACTTGTCGCCGCAAACATTTGTCCGCACGCAAACAATGTCCATTCAAGCAATGAGCGAAGCTAACGGGCATAGAATTGTAATCGAAATCTGTTTTCATGTGTGTTATGTTTAGTGGGAAAGTGGCCTATTTTTATAAACCGCTACAAATGTATGAAAATAGCTGGAGGACAGGAAATAAATACACTATTTACTCCAACATATCGATAAAATCTTTATATTTGCCTCCAACGTCAACACAGGAACTTATAAGACTATATCTCTCCTGCAAAACTATAAAACAAAATAATCATGAAAACAAAACATTTACTTGGAGCACTACTTTCATTCCTCTGTACAATTATCTTTTTTAGCTGTGGCAATAATAATGAAGAAAAGATATATCCTTTATCCTTTGAAAAAGAGTATTACGAACAACCTTTATTAAGAGCAACAGATATTACCATTAGAGGTGGAAACAGAGACTATACCGTGACTGTAGAAGAAACTGATATTTTAAGCATCGATGTAGATTTATCCAGCTCAATAGGAATGGGAAGTTTAAAAGTTACCCCCAAAAAGAAAGGAGAAACAAAGGTGAAAGTAAAAGATAATATCACCAACGAAATAGTTGAATTAAAAATTAAAATTATAGACAGTTATTTGGCATACGCAATAAAAGAAAGTAATCATCCGGCACTGTCCAATGGCACTGTGGTCTATTTGATTAACAATGAATCTAAAGATTGCTATTTCTTCCGATATAGCGACTCCAAAAACGAACTATCCCAAAATCCGATAGCCAAAGGAACATACGATTTTTCAGTCAAATTAGAAAATGGTTTCGGCAACTCATCTCCTACATACGCCATACCTTATTTAACATTAAATTATGCATCTGACGAACAAGGAAATTTCACGGATGCATCAACCCCTCCCACCCCTCACAAATTAAGATTTGAACTATTTGATGGAGTTACAAGTGTAAATGCAGTTATCAATCTTATACAAAGATATTTAAAGATAGATTGGGAGCAACTTATTAACAAGGCTCTTACTAGAAGTGACTATTTGATAATACCAACGCTGAAGACAACAATAGATAACACGGACTATACCATTATAGGCACTCTTGATACCCATCCGGAAATACCGGAAAATATTTTAGAGTGACCCATAAAAGATATGAGGCGGAAAATAATGCAAAGCATAGAACGTATGAAAAAATAGCGTATATTTGCGGGCAAAAAATACAAAATGACTACTTACAAGCTTCGCATATTACCGCTATTTTTACTTGTTATTGGGCTTACAACGCTTACTTCAAGCTGCAAAAAGAAAGACATGTCACTGAAATTGAACAAGCCGCACAATATTCGTGGCGTTGTCAGTTACAAACGTTCTTTCCCTGATTTGAACGATGCACATCTGGAAGTCGCTAAAAAGATAGGTATTAGCCCGCTGGCAGACCGAGAGGAAGCGGAAGCAATGAAAGAAAAGTTGACTCATATCACTGATAATGAATTTTATGCAGTGGATTCATTGACACATTCCATTCCCTACCTCGTTCCACGTGCCAGCGCATTGCTCGATACAATCGGCTCCAACTTTCTCGATTCATTGGCTGCCAAAGGGCTGAATCCCAATCAGGTAATCATCACCTCCGTACTACGTACTGAAAACGATGTGAAACGTCTCCGCCGTCGCAATGGAAATGCCTCCGCCAACTCGGCACATTGTTTCGGGGCTACTTTTGATGTTAGTTGGAAACGTTTTAAGAAAGTGGAAGATAAAGACGGTCGCCCTATGCAGGACGTGAGTGCCGACACACTGAAACTTGTTCTATCCGAAGTTTTAAGAGATCTACGACAAGCTGAAAAATGCTATATCAAATACGAACTGAAGCAAGGTTGTTTCCATATTACTGCCCGATGAACGGAAGATGAATGTAAATTGCAGTAAAATTCACCTCCAAACAATCAGAGAATCCAAAACGTTTCATTAAATTTGCAGAAATTTTTCTTTAATACAACTTAATGATAGAGAAGCTGATTGTTCTTGAGGACATTGATCCGGTTATTTTTTACGGCGTAAACAACGCCAACATACAGTTAATTAAAGCTTTATATCCAAAGCTACGCATAGTTGCCCGAGGCAATGTCATCAAAGTGCTGGGCGACGAGGAAGAAATGTGTGCCTTCGAAGAAAATATCACCAAACTTGAAAAGTACTGCGCCGAATATAATTCACTGAAAGAAGAAGTTATCATTGACATTATAAAAGGAAATGCGCCGCAAGCGGAACAGACAGGAAACGTGATTGTGTTCAGTGTCACAGGAAAACCTATCATCCCCCGAAGTGAAAACCAGTTGAAACTGGTAGAAGGATTCGCCAAGAATGATATGGTATTTGCCATCGGTCCGGCAGGTTCGGGAAAGACATACACCGCTATCGCCCTCGCCGTACGTGCATTGAAGAATAAAGAAATCAAAAAAATCATCCTTAGCCGCCCCGCCGTAGAAGCCGGAGAAAAGCTCGGTTTCCTGCCCGGCGACATGAAAGATAAGATCGACCCATACCTGCAACCTTTATACGATGCCCTGCAAGATATGATACCTGCTGCCAAGTTAAAGGAATACATGGAATTGAACATTATCCAGATTGCCCCGTTAGCCTTTATGCGCGGACGCACGCTGAATGATGCGGTCGTCATTTTGGACGAAGCCCAGAATACTACCACACAGCAAATCAAAATGTTCCTCACCCGTATGGGTATGAACACCAAAATGATTGTGACGGGAGACATGACACAGATTGACCTCCCCGCTTCACAAACATCGGGATTGGTGCAAGCTCTCCGCATCTTAAAGGGAGTGAAAGGTATCAGTTTTGTTGAACTGAATAAAAAAGATATCGTACGCCATAAACTGGTGGAACGTATCGTGGATGCTTACGAAAAATTCGACAAAGAAGCGAAAGCCGAACGGGAGAAACGGAAAAACGAACAACTGGTTATCAACGGCGAACGTCCGGTGAAACTGGCCAAAGACTAATCGTCTTTAGATTCGGAATCCTATTGCGACTTGTTATTTGTAACTTGTAATTTGTAATTATAATAAAGACAATGAAAGCATTAACAAAAACAGATTTCAACTTTCCGGGACAGAAAAGCGTGTACCACGGAAAAGTGCGCGATGTGTACAACATCAACGGCGAAAAACTCGTCATGGTAGCAACCGACCGTATTTCGGCCTTTGACGTAGTACTTCCTGAAGGTATTCCTTACAAAGGACAAATGCTGAACCAGATTGCAGCTAAATTCCTCGATGCCACTACTGACATCTGTCCGAACTGGAAAATGGCTACTCCGGACCCAATGGTAACGGTAGGTGTATTGTGTGAAGGTTTTCCGGTAGAAATGATTGTACGCGGTTACCTGTGTGGTAGCGCATGGCGTACTTACAAAAGCGGTGTACGTGAAATTTGTGGCGTGAAGTTGCCGGACGGAATGCGCGAAAACCAGAAATTCCCGGAACCCATCGTAACTCCGACTACGAAAGCTGAAATGGGATTGCACGACGAAGACATCTCTAAAGAAGAAATCCTAAAACAAGGACTGGCTACTCCGGAAGAGTATGAAATTCTCGAAAAATATACATTAGCCCTTTTCAAACGCGGTACTGAAATCGCAGCAGAGCGCGGACTGATCCTCGTAGATACAAAATACGAATTCGGTAAGCACAATGGCACTATCTACCTGATGGACGAAATCCACACTCCGGATTCAAGCCGCTATTTCTACTCTGAAGGTTATCAGGAACGTTTCGAAAAAGGCGAACCGCAGAAACAACTTTCTAAAGAATTCGTTCGCGAATGGTTGATGGAAAACGGCTTCCAAGGCAAAGACGGTCAGAAAGTACCGGAAATGACTCCGGCTATCGTACAAAGTATCAGTGACCGCTACATCGAATTGTTCGAAAACATCACCGGTGAGAAATTCGTGAAAGAAGATACTAGCAATATCGCTGAACGTATATTCAAAAACGTCGAAACTTTTTTGAACAGCTGATAAGCGATAAATGACAGATAATAAATGATAGTTGATAGATGATAAATGATAGTTAATATGCAGCTTATCGCATATAACTATTAACTCTGTCATCTTCCAACTATCATTTATCAACTATCTTCTTCAACTATCAACTATCATTTATCAACTATCAACTAAAAAATGGATTACCCGCAACAACATATCAAGCCTTACGACGAAGAAGGAAAAAAGACCGAGCAAGTGGAACGTATGTTCGACAACATCGCACATGCCTACGACAAGCTGAACCATACCTTATCTTTAGGTATCGACCGCAGCTGGCGCAAAAAAGCTATTGCCTGGTTACACCCTTTTCAACCGCAGCGAATGATGGATGTAGCGACCGGTACAGGGGATTTTGCCATCCTCGCCTGCCGCAAACTGCAACCTGCCGAACTAATCGGCACGGACATCTCGGAAGGTATGATGAATGTGGGACGTGAAAAAGTAAAAAAGGAAGGACTGTCGGATAAAATATCTTTTGCCCGGGAGGACTGCACTTCACTCTCTTTTGCCGACAATGATTTTGACGCTATTACTGTAGCTTTCGGTATCCGCAATTTCGAAGATCTCGACAAAGGGCTCTCCGAGATGTGCCGCGTACTGAAACCGGGCGGTCATCTTGTAATTCTGGAACTTACCACTCCGGACCGCTTCCCGATGAAACAACTGTTTTCCATCTACTCTAAAGTCGTCATTCCATTATTGGGTAAGCTTCTATCCAAAGATAACAGTGCCTACCGCTATCTGCCGGACACCATCAAAGTATTTCCTCAAGGGGAAGTCATGAAAGGAGTCATCGCCCGAGCCGGTTTTAGCGAAGTCAACTTCAAACGGCTGACCTTTGGTATCTGCACTCTTTATACCGCAACCAAATAACCTAATAATGTAACCTTATGAAAACAACAAAATCAATTGGACTATTTCTACTCTGCATTTTTTGTTGTATCAATTTCACCTCTTGTGATCCGGCAAACAATGGAGGAGATGACCTAATATGGGATTTTGCTCCCATAGTTCTTTACATTTCAGTACAGGATGCTCAAGGCAATGACTTACTGAATCCACTCACCAAAGGCTCTATTGCCAATCAAGGAATAAAAGCGATCTACAAAGGGGAGACTTACGAAAAAGATGCTCCGCTAAACGAACGCACCAGAGCTTATATGGCCTATTTCACAGGTCTGCAAACAGGAGTAAGCAAAGACGGAAAATATTATCTGACTTTCGGAGAATTCAATGGCGATCATACATTCGATAATGAGAAAGTAGAAATAGACTGGAATGACGGAAAAGAACCATCTGTCATCACTTTTTCCAGTAAACTGACCTGGAAATCAAAGAAAGAACCCGTATTCGATCGGAAATTCTGCCTGAACGGACAAGAAATTGACCAGAAACAAGGTTTAGTAATTACCAGAACTCCCTCTCAATCTGAACAGAAATTCGATATCGTTGCCGTAGAATATGGCATAGATGTAGAAACGGACGAAATTAAAGAAAAAATAAAAGCCGATTTAGAGAGTAAATCTCCCTATACCAATAGAGAATTATACAGTATATCTATTCAGAAAAAGAACTCTGGTACATATACATTACTCAACTCTGATGGCCTTTCTATAACAGAAAAAGAATTCGCAATTGAAGAAGCAGAAGCTCACGGTATGTATGGAATAACGACTGAAATAGCCAAAACTTGCAGACTTATTCCTCCTGACGACCAAATATACAACCATATAAAATTGAAATTAGGCATTGACGGCGAGAAGTCATCTAACACTTTCAATATCTTTATCGGCCGCCCTTATAATTTCTGGATATACGAAGATTTGACGGAATACTATAAAGACAAATACCCTGACGGTAAAGTAAAAGAAATAGTACGTCTTCTAAAAAGTAAACCCAATAACCCAACTAAGCAATAAATGATTATGGAAAAATATGGTTTAATCGGCTACCCTCTGCGACATTCTTTTTCTATCGGATACTTTAATGAGAAATTCAAATCCGAAGGTATCAATGCAGAGTATGTGAATTTTGAAATTCCCAGCATTAATAACTTCATGGAAGTTATCGAAGAGAATCCCAATTTATGCGGGCTTAATGTGACTATCCCCTACAAAGAACAAGTGATTCCTTTTTTGGATGAACTCGACCGTGATACCGCAAAGATAGGTGCTGTGAATGTCATTAAAATCATCCGCCAGCAGAAAGGAAAAGTCAAACTGGTTGGCTACAACTCCGACATCATCGGATTTACTCAATCCATTCAACCTTTATTGCAGCCTCATCACCAAAAAGCATTGATTCTGGGTACCGGCGGAGCTTCCAAAGCCGTCTACCACGGGCTGAAAAACCTGGGTATTGAAAGTATATTCGTATCACGTACCCACAAAGCCGATGATATGCTGACTTATGAGGAACTGACTCCCAAAATTATGGCAGAATATACAATCATCGTCAACTGTACTCCCGTAGGTATGTTTCCTAAGGTAGATTTCTGCCCTAATATTCCTTATGAGCTACTGACTCCAAACCATTTGCTCTACGATTTGTTATATAATCCGAATGTTACGCTGTTCATGAAAAAAGGAGAAGCACAAGGGGCTGTTGTTAAAAACGGTCTGGAAATGCTGCTGCTCCAGGCATTTGCTGCATGGGAGATATGGCATAAATAAGGATTAGAGAGAGTTTTTATGAGGAGAAAAGTTGTATATAGCATCATTATTATCATGCTGGCATTGACCGGCTGCACCATCGGAGGAAGTTTTTATATGTTAAACTTTTCATTGACTCCGAATGCCAAGATTTTGTCTAAAGATGCTGACTCTTATCCCTTCATGTATAGAAACTACCCTTTCCTACGTCCATGGGTGGACAGCCTGAAACAAGTGGATGCACTGAAAGATACATTCATCATCAATCCGCACGGAATACAACTTCATGCGTATTATGTTGCTGCTCCCCAACCCACCAGTAAGACAGCAGTCATTGTGCATGGACATACAGATAATGCTATCCGTATGTTTATGATTGGTTATCTGTATAATCGAGATTTAGGATATAACATATTACTTCCCGACCTGCAACATCAGGGAGAAAGTGAAGGCCCAGCCATCCAGATGGGATGGAAAGACCGTTGGGACGTATTGCAATGGATGAACATTGCCAATGAGATTTTCGGAGATAGTACACAAATGGTTGTACACGGCATTTCAATGGGAGGTGCGACAACCATGATGGTGTCCGGTGAGGAACAGAAACCATTTGTTAAATGCTTTGTGGAAGATTGCGGCTACACCAGTGTATGGGACGAATTCTCACATGAGCTTAAAGCTAGTTTCCACCTTCCCCCTTTTCCACTCATGTATACCACAAGCTGGCTTTGCGAGAAGAAATATGGATGGAATTTTAAAGAGGCTTCCTCACTGAAACAAGTAGCCAAATCACAGCTTCCGATGCTGTTTATTCACGGGGATAAAGACACGTATGTGCCTACCTGGATGGTATATTCGCTCTACGAAGCCAAACCGGGACCCAAAGAACTATGGATTGTTCCAGGAGCGGCTCATGCAGTTTCATACAAAGAGAATAAACAGGAATACACCGACCGAGTCCGTGCATTCGTCGGGCGATACATTCATTAAACCTATTATAACAAGGAGTTTTAGATTCATAACAGAAAAAGTTTCTATATTTGCAAACGTAAAATAATCGTTATGAAATCAATATTGACTTTTATACTAGCTACTTTTCTTCTGTTCCCACTACAAGCTCAAGAGAAAGTATACACGGTGGACAACCTCCCAAAAGTTCACCTGCAAAACAAAATGCAATATGTTTGCAACCCGGCCGGCATACTTTCACAGGCAGCTTGTGACAGTATAGACTCCATGCTTTATGCCTTGGAACAACAAACAGGAATTGAAACGGTGGTTGCCGTAGTTCCATCAATCGGAGAAGAAGATTGTTTCAACTTCTGCCATCAGTTACTTAATAAATGGGGTGTAGGGAAGAAAGATAAAAATAACGGATTGGTTATTTTGTTGGTTACAGATCAACGTTGTATCCAGTTTTATACCGGTTATGGTTTGGAAGGAGTGCTCCCCGATGCGATCTGTAAAAGGATTCAAACCAGATATATGATTCCTTACCTGAAAGACGGAAATTGGGATGCCGGAATGGTGGCCGGCCTAAAAGCGACTTGTCAGCGGCTTGACGGTTCTATGGAAAATGATGCTCTCTCCGATTCGAACAGCGGTGGTTCTTTTGATTTTGTTCTTGCCATTCTTTGTTTTATTGCTATTGGCGGAGGTCTTGCTTTCTTTTCGGCACGCAAACAAAGCCGTTGTCCGAATTGTGGTAAACATCAATTACAGAGAAGCGGAAGTGCTGTCGTATCCCGAATTAACGGGGTGAAAACCGAGGATGTTACCTATACATGTAGAAACTGCGGACATACCATCATACGCCGCCAACAAAGTTATGATAATGATTACCACCACCGGGGAGGTGGCGGAGGTGGTCCATTTATTGGAGGCTTCGGCGGAGGTAGTTTCGGAGGCGGAGGCGGTTTCGGTGGAGGCAGCTTTGGCGGAGGCAGCTTTGGCGGAGGAATGGGCGGTGGCGGCGGTGCCGGTTCTCGTTTCTAAAGAAAATAAGCAGAAAACAAATTATCAAATTCAATAAAAACAAGAAACATGAAGAAGTCAATTATTATCATCTTAGCCGTTGTGGCTATCCTTGTCATATGGGCAGTAAGTGTATATAACGGTCTGGTTACTATGGACGAGAATGTAAGTGGTCAATGGGCAAATGTAGAAACTCAATACCAACGTCGTGCCGACTTGATTCCTAATCTGGTAAACACCGTGAAAGGATATGCAACACATGAGAAGGAAACATTGGAAGGAGTTGTTGCCGCACGTAGCCAAGCAACTCAAATTAAAGTGGACGCTGCCGATCTGACACCAGAAAAGTTGGCGCAATACCAAAAGGCACAAGGTGCTGTAACATCAGCACTGGGCAAGTTATTAGCTATTACCGAGAATTATCCGGACTTAAAAGCTAATCAAAACTTCCTGGAATTACAGGCTCAACTGGAAGGAACTGAAAACCGTATCAATGTAGCGCGCAAAAATTTCAATGATGCTGCACAGGCTTATAACACCAATATCCGCCGTTTCCCCAAAAATATCTTTGCAGGAATGTTCGGCTTTGATAAGAAAGCATATTTTGAAGCAGAAGAAGGAAGTGAGAAGGCTCCGAAGGTAGAATTCTAAAAAGAGGCTAAATCGATCTTTATATTTTACATTTAGAGATACTTAGCAATATAAATAAATCTTTAGCTGGTGGGAAAAGAAGAAACTTTCCCACTATTTTTATTTATATCCACCTCACATTTTACAAAAGATGGCCCAGATAAGCATGGTTTTCTAATAGAAAAATACATTTATTTTCCATTTAATCACAAATGTCATTTTACAGCATTAAATCATTATATTCGTGATGCAATCTTAAAGCATTCGCTTGGAAATAATCAAGTATCTGTTTCAATAGAGAATCAATTAATTATCAAATTTTCAACAACTATTTTAAGTACTAATATCGAACACTACTTTATGTCGTCTTTTTTTCACAAAATATTTCTTTGTTATTCTTTATTCCACTCAAAAAGAGTATATTCGCACTATAAATCAGAGGTCACATTTTAGTAAATACAATATAACATGAAATACAAATACGATGTTTTTATAAGCCATTCACGCAGAGATTACGTTGATGAAAGCTACAATGTAATACCTGGTAATGCCATAGCGGAAATCCAAAATGTATTCGATGAAAATGGTATTACCTACTGGTTCGATAAAGACGGAATTTACAGTGGACAAGAGTTCATTGAAATTATCACAGGCGC
>NZ_QVLZ01000024.1:44259-99679 GCF_003435205.1 Bacteroides sp. AF32-8BH
AGTGGACAAGAGTTCATTGAAATTATCACAGGCGCAATAGCTGAATCTAAGATACTCATATTCATATCCTCCAAACATTCGAACGAATCGATGTGGACTGCAGGAGAAATATTCGAAGCCTTGGACGGAGAAAAAGCAATTATCCCTGTAAAAATTGATAATAGCCAGTATAATAAGAAGTTTAAACTTCTGATACGACCATTAGATTATATTGATTATCTGGAAAATCCCAAAAACGCATTAAAAGATCTACTCCGTGCCATTAATAAAGTCAAAGAAGATATTGCTCAAAAACAGCGGGAAGAAGAAAAGCTTAGAGAAGAGAGAGAGGCGGAAGCAAAGAAAGAAAAAATAAAAAAAGAAATCAGTGTTTTGGCAAAAGACTGCCAACGTTTGACTTTGCAACAAATAGATGTAGTCAACCAAATATTTGAAAAACAAATATATATAGGAAATACAACCAAGATATGTCCTATATGTGACAAGGAAGTATCAATATCTTCTAATTTTTGTAACAGATGTGGTTGGACTTTCCCTATATTATACTGTATTGATGAAAACAACACTTATCCTTTGGATGAAGAACAATTATCCATAGCTCGAACTAATTGGTGTAGTATAATAAAAAACAGTTTAGAGCCCGAAAAACAACCTCTGAAGAGTTCCCCCTTACAAGCTACCGAAGAACATAAAAGTATGACCGATAATAAATATGCTCTACAAAATGCTATGGATGAAATAGAGACATTACGAAAATATCTCCTTGATGAGCGAACTAAAGTTAAGGAAATACAAGAAGAATATGAAAACCTTTTGAAAGTTCAAAAGAATATAGAATTGAAGCAGGAAGTTCCTTCTGCAAGAGAAATAGGAAATATAATATTAGACAAATTCTCTACAACAAATTCAAAGAAATATCAATCATTCAAGAACAAAAATGATGTATTCAATTTTGTTCGTTCCTTTTGCAAAGCAAGGTTTTTAACACTTAATCCTAGCTGTTACGTTGCAGATATTCAATATACAGATCTAAAAGATGCATTATACGAAAAATATAACATCCATATTGGTGAGCATACTCTAAAATGCCACTCTACATTATATAAACTTGTTGATTCTATTTGGAATGAATATACCAAACACAGTAATTCTGACGCCAGTAGATAAATATTAGGTTGAACCAATGAAATATAATATAACATGAAATACAAATACGATGTTTTTATAAGCTATTCACGCAGAGATTACGTTGATGAAAGCTACAATGTAATACCTGGTAATGCCATAGCGGAAATCCAAAATGTATTCGATGAAAATGGTATTACCTACTGGTTCGATAAAGACGGAATTTACAGTGGACAAGAGTTCATTGAAATTATCACAGGCGCAATAGCTGAATCTAAGATGCTCATATTCATATCCTCCAAACATTCGAACGAATCGATGTGGACCGCAGGCGAAATATTTGAAGCTTTGGATGGAGAAAAAGCAATCATTCCTGTAAAAATAGATAATAGCCAGTACAACAAGAAATTTAAACTTCTGATACGTCCATTAGATTATATCGATTATCAAGAAAATCCCCAAAATGCATTAAAAGATTTGCTCCGTGCCATTAATAAAGTCAAAGAAGATATTGCCCAAAAACAACGGGAAGAAGAAAAGCTTAGACAAGAGAAAGAGGCTGAAGCAAAGAAGGAAAAGATAAAAGAAGAAATCAGCGTTTTGGCAAAAGACTGTCAACGTTTGACTTTACAACAAATAGATGTAGTCAAGCAAATATTTGAAAAACAAACATATATAGGAAATACAACCAAGATATGCCCTATATGTGATAAAGAAGTGTCAATATCTTCTGATTTTTGCAACAGATGTGGTTGGACTTTTCCTATATTATACTACATTGATGGAAATAACACTTATCAATTGGATGAGAAACAATTGTCTGTAGCGCGAACCAATTGGCGTAGTATAAATATGGTGAGTGAACTGCAGACCATAAAAAGTAATTTAGAAATCGAAAATCAACGATTGCAACGTTCTCTTTTGCAGGCTACTGAAGATTGCAAGAGTATGACTGAAAATTAAAAAAAGAATGAATCTGCCATACAAAAAGCTAAGATTGAAATCAAGCAGATGCAAATCCTAAATAAAGAATCAGATTCTCGAATCAAAGAATTAGAGTTTTCCATAATAGAAAGCAAAAAAGAAAATGAAAAAATAAAAAATGATTTACTCGATAAAGAGAAGCGTTTATTGTATTCTATAGAGGAAAACAAACAACTACAAAAACGTCTGTCCGATGAACAAACTAAAGCTAGAAAAGTACAGAAAGAATATGAGAATCTTTTAGCAGAGCAAAAAGTTAAAACACAATCTCAATCAAAACCTATCGTACCCAAACAAGAAGTGTCTTATGTCAACAGATCTACAAATATGGCATCAGGAAATTCGTCTGTAGTAAATTCAGTATAAAGTATTTACAACCGATTATTACTCAATATTTTGCAACTAATAAGTCAGAAATATGGTCGTAACTTTTAATGGTATATTCTAAAGGGTGAAGATTTAACGCTTTTATTGATTTTTAACTTTAATATAAGTTGCTTTTTTTGTGTAATTTGTCTTTTACATTCCACATCTATTTAGGTTCATTTTACAAGCCACTATGAAGTTACTACATTTTATTTGATATGTTCCTTGTTTTCGTAGATGACTTTTATTAGACAGATATTCATTATCTCCACAAAGGTTCTTGCTCCCAATGACAAGGAAATCCTAACAAATGGGGGCTTACTGATGGGTGATTTGCCAGAAGTCGTTTGAAACTGGCTACGAAGGTGTTATCAGGAGAGATGGAGTTGAGCCAATACACTACATAGCATAATTGCGGATAAAGAGTTTGCTCACGAAACGTGAAATCTGCAATCCATGTATTCGGCATACGCTCAGGCATCATTGGTTTTACAGGAAAGACACGGTTTGACAGCCTTGAATGATGGGCACAGCAATTACGAAGCACGGCAAGACACTCCAACCAGCTTCGCAAGAATTTGTGATGATTCAAGCCGAACTCTCTCGCTACGGCATGTTTAGCGGTAGCATCCGAAAAGTTAGAATAAAGTTTGGATAGTGTACCCATTGAGATAACTTCCAACGTTTTCCAAACAGGAGGTAAGTCTGGCTCACTATACTTGCGAAAATGCTTTGTAATAAAATCATCATGAGAGCGAGATACTTCCTTACGGATAACAGCCAAGTTCGCTGCGAAACGCATCCCATTGGTCGCATAATTTTCGTCCATAAACCAAAATGCACCAAATTGAAGAGCAAAGTACTTGATTATTTTTGTGCGAACGGAAACTTCTATCGTTTGAATGGCGGTAAACAATAAAACTCTGAGTTCTTTGTCAAAAGAATAAAGGTCTATAATATCAGCAAAACTACTGCCTTCTCTGAATTGATGAGTAAAACGGTCGGCTTCAAAGTGTCTCCAATAACCAGCAAGGCGAAAATAGCTGATGGTGTCAAGCACCTTAATAGTTTGCTCAACATCATCAATAAGCAAACCTCTCTCTTTGAGAATATCAATTTGCTGCTCTGTGGTTATGGCTTGATGTGTATATCTAACTCCCATAAATAAAAATGTCCCGCTGGGTACGCTAATCTTACGGGAAGCGAGCGGGATTTGTTGATGCAAAGGTAATCTTTTATTTTTTATCTGCAAAAAAACAGCACCAGATATACAATTAAATGTGTATTTAGTTGCTTTTTACAAAGTAATCTTATAATTTTGCGATTAGTCAAGTCCGATGTTTTATTTTTCTCTTCCTCTTCCTACAATAAAACATCATGGTAAGATTGGAAAACATGTCTTACTATAATGTTTGGATAAGTGGAAATGTTTTCTAATGCCAATTTACAGACGACAATGTGCGAGTGTAAAATTAAAAGTTCAACGTAAATCAACAAGCCATGGCATTGGGATTAATATTGGAAATCAATGGATATAAGTATAAGTTATTAAAGTATAATCGCCGCTTTAATCAGAAAAGGCATTGTATAGTTCTACCTTTTCTCTCTGATATGAAAGAAATATCTGAATCCATGTTTCACTAAACTTATAAATACACAATGACCGATAAAAGCTATTTTGACTATCTCATAGAGATAGCAAGTATTATGGAAATAAATCATCAGTGTATTTATGATGAGAAGACATGCCAAAAATGGCGAGTATGCAATTACATTGATAAGAGTCTGATTCATAATATAGAAATTGATATTATTGAATATCCACAAAGTAATGCGCCAGAGGTATATCCAACATACAAGTTGTTACAACAACTCAATCCCATATCGCAACATATACATCTTCATCTGGATAAAATGGGAAAGATTATTTCAGTCGTAAACAATCAAGAAATTGAGGATAGGTGGACTGAAATAAAGGATACGCTTGTTTCTGAATACGGAGATGTAAAACAGGGAAGGAAGATGATTGAGAATTTGAGTATCACTTACTACAATTTCATTGAATCCATTAAGAAATCTCTATTGCATCAGATTTTTCTTATGCGATTTAGAAAAGAGGATAAATTTAGAGTAGAACTACCATCCGTTCTGAACGAGGGGGCTATGATTGATGTTGATATGAAGCGTGTCATATCAGGTGGCGGGCAACAATGTCTGCAAGGACAAGGTTATGTCCAGCATAGAACCTCGATGATGGGAAAATATGACAAACAGATAAGACCTTTGACACAATGTCGTTTTGATTACAACTTCGATATTGAGGCTGTTTATGAATTCAATACTGATCGTATTCTTCAGAATATAGAGGTTCTGATGCAGGAACAGTCTTGCGAGAACTTTATACACAAAAAGAAAATTACATTCACTAATCTCATAATCAACTAAAAATATGGCACGTAAATTTTTGATTGATGGGAATTGGCTGATTTGTTCCGAGGGAACTTGTATGCAACGCATACAGGTAAACAGCCAAAGTACAATATATGCGCATGGTAAACTTGTAGCAACCATGAATGACCGCATGGACGGGAATTTCTATTGTTTGAAGATGGTTACAGCAGGGGCGCTCGTTGGAGCTCTTGTTGGAGCTGTTATAGCAGCCGGAGCTATTCTCACCGGAGGTGCTGCCATTGGCGGAATCGTAGCAGCTATAGGTTCAGGGGCACTTGTAGGTTCAATTAGCGGGAAATTGCTATCGTTGATGCCATGTATCTGCGCTTGTCTAACGAAACCGAATAGGTGGACAATGGTAAAAGACACTGTTCTACTACAGAATCAAAAGGCATTGATGCCTGATGCAAAATTGAATTGTCTTTTGGGTGGTATGGTATCTATCATCTTACCCCAAATTGAAATTGTTTTGGATGCTCTCGCTTTGTCAAATTGCGCTTATAATGTAGATGATGAGAACTCTCCAAGATATAAAGACAATGCAGAAATTCCTAATGGTTGGACTGAGATTAAAGATTTAGAAAAAGAATTTGGAACTAAAATAGAAACCCCTCTAACTAACTCTCTAAATGGCTTTAAGGCTAAGCTATTCAAAAATGGAGATATGTATATTTTGGCTTTTGCCGGAACAGAGCTACGAGATGATGAAGGGAACTTCAATCAGAAGGATGCTGTTACAGATGGAAGACAGGCTTTTGGATTGGATGATAAGGAGGATGGTCAATATGCGAATGCTGTATCATTGTCAAATGAAATAAGTTCAAAGATCGAAGAAGAGAATGAAAAAGGAGATAATAAAAAACTCATAATCACAGGACATTCTTTAGGTGGAGGATTAGCTACCATTGGAGGTTCGGTAACAGGTGCAAACACATACACCTTTAATGCGGCAGGTGTGCATGAACAGACTTTTAAAGACCAAGAAGTTGATATTGAAAACACACAACATATACAAGCGTATTACTCAGATAAAGATCCGCTCAACATAGTACAGAATCATCGAAGTATATTGATGGCTTTGTTAGCATCATCCAAATGTGGATTCCTATCTTTTTTAGGTAGCGGAATTTTCTTAACTAATAGCTTGCCACAGGTATCGGGACAAAAAATAGGAATTGAGACGGACTGCTCCTTGCTTTCCGGGCATTCATTAATGGAGTCCAAATTAAAAGAAACTCTTATGGCGGAACAAAAAAACACTCCTGATGTAAAAGTTTATACTGAATATGAATAAGTTTTGTTGTCTGTTATCAAGCATCGTTTTGTTAATCATTTTTAATTGCTGTAATATGAGAGTAGATAAATTTAAGCCAGAAACATATTTTAGTCGTACAGACTATTTGGAGTTTTCAATGGCGAAAGCAATATATCATGAAAACAAGAAACAAATTAAAGAGAATGTCAGTTCTGGTAAAGTAGATATAAACAAACCGGGAGTATCTGGTTTTACATATCTTTTATATGCGATTTTTTTAGAGAGATACGATATTGTAAAGGTTCTATTGGAACTTGGAGCCGACCCAAATCAATTATCAATAATAAAACACCCTGATGGAAGTATCGAGAAATTAACTCCTTTAGGATGCGTATGCAGAAATCATTGGTATCCTATAAAGTATATAAAATTATTAGTTGAAAAAGGGGCAAACGTAAATGACACTAATATAACACCTTTACATGCTTGCGTCGGTAATCCCGGAAAAGATCAGAAAAGAGTCCGTTATTTAATAGAAAATGGAGCGAATATCAATCAAGTTTTTGGAGATTATACTCCAATGCAACGAGCAGTATTAGGTCGAAGGTTAGACTTGGTGGATTTATTGTGGGATTATGGAGCAAATCCATTATATATCGGTAAAAAAGGAAATAGCTTGGCATATATGGTGCAAAATATAGTCAATAAAAACTTGGGAACTCCTAAATATGTTAACCACGCACGTGAGATAATGGAAAGGCTTAAGGAATTGGGCGTTCAATTTCCTGTTTCATTGAATCCGACAAAAAATGTAGAAGAGAAAACAGATTCTACAACTACTGATCCCTGTCAAAATCAAACTGATACGAACAAAGTAGAATGGAATTGGATGTAAATGTGTGTCAGTAGATTTCGGTTGATTGATATAAATTCAACCGAAATCTACTGGATTATCTTTTATCTTCCCATCGAACGCCCCATCTTTTGCTGTTGGTCATAATGTCCCTCCAGTATGTTATCGACTTCCCGTCTGGCTTTGATTTGCTGCTGGCTGTCAAAATCACCTTTCCGCTTTGCCGTGAAATACAGAAAATCACCGGCGGCTCTGTGTGACTGTTTGTCTTCACCGAACAGGTTAAGTGCACCCTTGATGTCCGCTACCTGCTCCGTATCAAAACGTGGCTTGTAATAATCCCTTGCCAAACGGATGATACTGTGTACCGCCTTGCGAAAAATCTCGCTTATCTTGAGCAAAAGGAAGCCGAGACTCTCAATAATCAGATTCTGCCATGCAATCCGGTTTTTAAGTTTCATAGTTTCCTCTGAATGCACGGCATCCCTGCGGCTTAATTCAGACTGATGTTCAGTTTTCAACTTCATCAATTCACGGTGGTGGCTGTTCTGCATGGTCCGGATTGTGCCTTGTAACTGCCCGATGGTTTCCTCATGTGTGGAAATCTCATGACGCAAATCCTCTATTTCGCCTTTTAGAGCCTTTGACCTGCCTGTAGCCCAGCCGACAGCGGCATTGAGCAGTTCACTGCCTTTCTCCTTATTCAGCCTGGAACGTTTCTCGCTGATAGCTCTGTCAAGCTCTTCATTCTGCCGTTCCTTTTGAATAGCTATTTCATTTAGAGTGTTGGTGATTATTTCAGCCTCGTGCATCTTTTGGTTGGCTTTTTCCAGTTGATGCTCCCGATACTGCCTCGTAGCGTCAAGACGCTTCATCTCCTCTTTCTGCTTCTCAATGATGAAGTCATTACGCTCCAGATGTTTCTTTCCCGTAACGGCTTTTGATTGTCCCCGCTCCATTGAGAGAATATCGGATGCTAGGTTTTGCATCGTTGTCATATCGTCATCATTGAGTTTTATGCTCTTGCCTGTATCGTGGTTCATCCAGTCGAATACAATGTGCGCATGGTAATTCGGCTTGAACCATCTGTCACCCACCTTGAAACTCTCCCTGTCCTCCGGCGATGGTTGTCCGGACAGCCAATGTCCCTCGTCCTTGTGCAGATAAATCTGGAGCGGTGTGATACCCCAGCGTCTTTGGCACTCATTACCAAATTCACGCACGTCCGCCAGTGTCGTGTCCGGTCGGATGAGCATCACTCCTTCACGTATGGGAGAGCATCCTGCCACCTTGATGATTTTGCCGTTCTTGCCTTTACGCTCACGTTCTTTCTCCTGCATGGCACGGCCGGTCTTCTCCTTTACCATCCGCTTTATGTTGTCGTAGTGCTTTTGCAGATCGGGGCTGCCGAAGTTCCGGTTTACCCACTGCTCGTTACCGGCGGAGAGTTCGGGAACGATATAGATTCTGGACTTGGCAATATTGCGCATGTACTCGCGTGTCCTCCGGTTATGAGGCATGCTGGAAGCAACATTGCAAGGCTTGATATGTATGCTTGATTTTGTAGCCATTTTCTTGAAAATTGATTGGGGTTGTTGGATAATGTTGATTGCTTCTGTCCGCTTATAACCGCATGGGGTTCTTAGGGGTGTTACCCATAAGCGGAGTTTCCAAAGAGAGGGTCACTCTTTGGTCAGGTTGCATAGGGCTGACAGCCCTTGCCGGGTTCTCAGGGCAGCGTCCTGAGTGGGACGGGGCAACGCCCAGCCCCTCGGGAGAGCCCACAACTACGAAAGCGGAGCGTGTAGTTATAGTGGGCTATAAGAGTGCAAGCACTTCTTCCCGCATCCCGTGTCACCGGCTTCCGTTCTCCTCCGTCATGGAGGGTCTTCGCTACCGTTGCATATTGGGGCTGTACCGACCAATACAAGGTCAAGTTCATTGATTAGTTTTTGCAGAACGGGGTTCTTATCAATCATCCGCCCGAGGATTCTTTCCGCCTCTACAAGATGGCTGGCTGTACACATTATTTTACTTTCCCGTATCTGAAAAACAATCCAGTCGGCTATGTCAATATGGGCTGCTTTCTGCTCCGGTGTGGCGTTCTTTTCTATAAGGTCAGACACTATCACTTTACAGAAACTTATGCACTCGGCACGCTGCTTCCATTCGGCATAAGCATCGGCATCGGGAAAGAGGAGTACGGTTCGTCCGGCCAGCACACGGAGTTTTTCCTCTCTCATCTGACTCTTGCCTCCTGCCGCCAGCCATACATAACCGGGAAATATGGCAGAGCCGATAACTGCACTTTTCTCGGATTCCACCAAGACAGCTACCTTATCGGGATAGACATTCAGCAGGTGTTCCCCGAAGAGGCACTGGGATAGCTGCCACTCTTCCGGCAATACCCGTTGCCTTTTCAGTTTGCTGTGTATCCAGTCCACTGCCAATGCTTCTCCTCCCTTGATACGGTGTCCGTTCTCTGGATTGTACTGCATCACCTTGCCTGTATGTACCTTGTTTTCCCGGTCAATCTGCCAGAAAATGACAGCACCGTCCCGAGTAGCTCCAAGGCGGTACTCTTCCAGCAACCGCCTCAATACTTCCTTTGCCTTGCTGCCATAATAAGAGCCAAGGAGAGAGGAAATGAAGCGGAAGAAGTTACTATGCACGCTTTGCGACCTTTCCACATACTGTGGCGATATGTAACCTGTAACCGTCTGCCGGGATGCCTGTCCGGTTTTCCTTTCTGTTTTATTCTTGTCAAAAGAAAAACTCTTGGCGGTACGACATTCAGGGCGGTCGTGGAAATACTCTTTGGGAGTATAATGATAACCGCAACTGCTTTCATGGTTGCACCTGCCTACGGACGGATGCAACGGTACACCGCTATCGTCCACATAGTAGGCGAAAGAATGTCTGTCACCGCAATTCGGGCAGGTATGCCGTGTTGCAGTCCCTTTGTATTTCTGTAACGAATAGTTTACCATACCTAATGTCAATTCTGTTGGTTGATTTTTATTGCTGCCACGTCTTGTCCCGCTGTCCCACGTCCCGTCCTTCCAAGGATTGGGACGATGGGACACTTCGGGACACTTGGGACAATCTCTGCTCTCACAGTCCTTTTGTTTTGGAATTGTCAAGTGAAAGGCAGGTAACTTGCTATTTTCATCTGTAGCCACTCTGCTGACTGTCATTACTTTATATAAAATCCTTTTGGAGTTCTTTACAAAATCACCTTTGATGGTTTTCCGAAACCTGCTTGGTCGGGTACCGTCCGTCCCATGCTGTCCCACTGTCCCGTGTATGAAGACCGGGACAGCGGGACACTTTGAAACAGAACAGTAAAACCGGCTTCTGCTTGTACGATCATTTATCCGGCAAGCGGAATCATTTCTCTTTAAACAGGTATGTGCAGGCCACTTGTTCATGCCTTGTCCTCCCCGTTTCCTTGTCCGGCAAACAGTTCCGTCTGTCTTGCTTCGTTGGCTGTCCCATTGTCCCTTTTCCCTATGGGACGGGACGGTGGAACACTCGGTCCATCCGTATGGCTACCATTTTTGCTGCGCTGGATTATCCGGCTGACGGTTGATTTGCCACAGTTCACTTGCGAGGCTATCTCCCGTACAGATTTTCCGGATTGGGCAAGGTGCAGAATCTGGAAGTCCCTTTGGCTTGATTCGTTGTCGCCAAGCCGTTTCAAATGTTCCTTTTCTGTAGAAAAGCCCCTGGGAACAAATTGCAGGAAAGCATCCACCTTTTCAATCTCATAGATAATCACATTGTCCGCATCATGGGAGAAGGTGCCATAACGCACCTTGAGCTGCTTCACATAGCGAAGTCCCCCGTCAAGGGCACTCTTTCCGATGGCGAATACGCTGTCAAAGAAATTGTAGAGCCGCTTGCTTCCTGCAAGGTCGTTGGATGTGATGGGGCACTCCATGGAACGTTTGGGAGTGTGTGCCAGTACAAGGATTGACAGCCCGTACCTCTTTTTGAGATTATTTAGGTGTATCATCAGCCGTCCCGCCGCATCACCTTTCTCAATGGCACAGCACAGGTAGGTAAGATTATCTACAATGAAAATCCTACATTCGGTTTGCAATGCCATCTGTTCGATGCTGCCAATAATGGCTTCCTCAAAGTTGACATCCAACAGGGAGTTGCAGTCTATTGATACCCGGTACAGTTTGTCGGGAAAGGTATGCAGCCTGCCATGTCCGTCGGTATAGCGAAGCTGGAACTGTTTTTCGGACAGTTCAAAATCCAGATACAGGACAATGTCTGTCCGGGCGATACGGTCGGCTATCTGCACGGCAAGTATGGACTTACCCACATTGGAGTCCGCAAAGAGGCAGGACAATTCGCCCTCATACCAGAAACTCTTCCACAGTGCACGGGGTGCAGGTTGCTGTGACGCTTCAAGAATAGTTAGGTTGGCTGTCTTGATGGTCATCATGCCTACACTTTCCGGCATGCCGGTCTGCACCTGGGAAGCCCTTGCAAGGTCGCCCTGTATCAGACTGATATAATTCTTGTCCTCTTCCATAACGCTTACCAGTTACGTTGGGTGGGTTTACGGCGGTGTGAAGAGGAAATGGATTCATTCAGTTCCTCGTCGGACAATGGTACCGGATTCTTCCGAGAGGATTCCAGCCACTTGTCAAGTTCGTCCCGGTAAAGACAATAGCGCTTGCCGGGTTTAGTGGCAGGAATACTTCCATCCGAAAGCTTCATGTAGAGCGTTCCTTTGGGTATTCCCAAGTACTCTGCCGCTTCATCTACCGACATGGGGACATGGGTGTCCACCGCCTTGGCATGGTTCACACTGTGCTGCTCGGTAAGCAGGCTTTTCAGGCTCATGACTTCGTCCAGAAGCCGAGCCACAACCTCTGGAAGGTCGTTGAAAGTCAGATTGGTTCTTTCCATATTGCGATTCGTCTCTTTTGTAAGACTTGCCGCAAAGGACTGCAATGATAGGGTCGTGAATACCTCCACGAAAAAATAATTCCCGAATAACGATGCCCAACCGTGAACGATGGGTAATGTTATTCGGGAAATGCTATTAAACAGGCTGTTAAGTAGTGTCGGCTACTTGTCGTTATTGCTCAAAGACGGGATGATTCTTACTCTTTTCGCAAGTAACCATTCGGATAATGGAAATCCGGTTTACCGTCTTCGGGTTCGTCAATGGGAATCGGGGACTTTAACGGGTCAACCTTGAAGTTCTTGATGGTCGCTATATCCGTTTCGGCAAACTCGCGTGGGAAAAGTTCTTTGACGAAACGGGCACGGTTATCCCCATTATAATATCTCTTGTACATGCAACGCTCCGCTATGTTCCATATGAAATGACGGAGCGGAATATTGGAGATGTCCTGTGTCAGCCGCCTTTTTATCGGCTTCGGCTTGTAGTTGTTCTTGTTCATCCAGTTGCTCACCTCATTGCAGACATGGTTCACTGTCTCCTCGTCTGCGATACGAGGCATGTAGAAATGTATATACTCCACTACCATGCGGATGCGTCTTTCATTTTCCTTGTCCTGCTCATCTTTATAACTTGAACGGATTTCTTCGTGACGCTTCGGGTCGATATTCAGCTCTATGGGGTGTGCATCGGGGCTTGCCTCTTCCGCTATCTGCGCTACTGGTTCTATTGTATTCTGCGGTTCTTCTTCCTGCAAGGCTACGGTTTCCGTAGTAATCTCTTTCATCTCCTTTTTGCCGAACTTGATTCTGTAGATTTCGTATGTATCGAAGATAACTGTCTGAAAAGAGAGATACAGCAGCCATCCGAGAAGGTTACTGCACACGAAGACTATCAGCCTTACAAAATTGTCCTGGTTGAAACTTGCTGCGATGATTATCGTGATAAAAAAAGAAATCATACAGATGGCTACGAAGATGAAGCCTAAAATGATATATTTGTCTTTGATGGACGGTTCCATATTCATGTCTTTGTTTCTGGTTATTACTCGATTCTGTTCTCCTTCCTTGCAAAAATAATAGTATTCTTCCGAATATTTTCCATTCCTTGCGGCTGGAGGGCTTTTTTTCATCGTTTTTCACCAAAAATCCTAAATCATATCCGGTTTTCATATTCCAGAGTTAGTATTAGCGGAATACTGGAAAAATGGAGGGTACGGTTGTCGTCTTTACGCTTGACCGTACCCTCCATCAATGAACCGGAGACTATTTAATATGCCTTAAACCTCCTTGCGTTTCAAGGTTATCTTGTCAACAACTTCACACATCTGCTGCGCAGCCATCTTGGAATAAATCTGTGTGGTAGTTATGTTCTTATGTCCCAGACAGGCTTGGATAACAGTCATGTCCGTACCCATTTCCACATGCAGACTTCCAAATGAATGTCGGGTGCAGTGGAAGGTTATCTTCTTGGTTATGCCTGCCGCAAGGAGCCACCGTTTCAACGGTCCTTGCAGCATTTTGTCCTTGAATCCGTCAAAGATAAGTCCGTCATGCCGCTCTCCAAGCAGCCTGTAGGCTTCGTCGCTGATGGGGTTGTGTACAATCTGCTTTGTTTTCTGCATACGGGTGGTAACGAACATCTTGCCGTTGGTGTACGGCTGTATCTGCTGCCAGGTAAGTTGTTTGATGTCGCTTTTCCTCAGTCCGGTCAGGCAGCCGAAAAGGAACGCCCTTTTCAAAACTTCCTCTTCACAGGGAGTTTCGGCAAGCCGTATCAGTTCCTCCTGACTCAAATGCTCCCTCATGGTTGGGATGCTCTCTATGCGGTCTAAGAATCCGTTTGGGTTCTCCTTGATCTTCCTGTCACGGTAAGCGGTATGGAGAACGGCACGAAAAGCAGACCAGTAACCCGCAGCAGAATTGACATGCAACTTCTGTCCGGTATGAACGGATTGTGGGGCATCAAGCAGATACTCCATGAACTTGCGACACAAGTCCACATCCACTTCTTCGAAGGTGCATTTGCCGTTAACGAAACGTTCGAAATGTTTATATACATGCTGCCACTTGGTGTTTTTCCTGTCTGCCAGTTCTTTGAAGTAGGCGAGGAAATTGCCTTTCATTTTAGCTTTGTCAAAGAAGCCGTTGTTCTCGTTGAAGATAGCTTCATAACGTCGGTTGCGCAGTATTTCCGCCTTTTTCATCATGCGTGTATTGAAATCACGCTCCTGCTGGTTGGCGGGTCTGGCGAAGATGTAAATCCCGAGGGCTTCACGGGTAATCACCTTCATGGTGGTATTGTCACGGTAGCCGGGATAATAGTCCAGACATAGTGAATACTGTGTTCCGTTCTTAATCTTGCGCTTGCGCAAGGTAACTGTCTTGCATTTGCTCATATGGGTGATGGTTTTAATTGGTTGTACATTTTCGGGAATGTCCCGTGTTTTCAGTGCAAAGGAATAACGTGAAACAATCGTGAGTATTCTCACGACAATCATTTTTAAATAATTTTCCGATAATACGGAGTGTTCACGGTTGGTTGTTCCTCTCTGCCATGACACGTTCTACATCAGAACGCAGGAGCAGGTTCTTCACACCCACCTTTATCTTTTCAATGTGCTTTGTTTTGACTATGTGGCAGATGTTGGCGGATGAAAGCCCGTAAATTTGCTGAACCTGCTCTACCGTACAATAGCGTTCATCGTTCACAAGGTCGGTTCTACGGAGTTCGTCCAAATGAGATTTGGAATAATAGGTATGTCCGTATTCTCTTTTAGTGGGTATCTTGTGGCGGTAAACGTATGCCCGGAGTGCAGAGGGCTTCATTCCAAACAGGTTTTCCGCTTCCTCCGTCAGGAGCCAGTCTGTTATCCTGCTTATATCGACAGACACACCAAAGAAGTCGTCAATATGCTTCTTGCTGTAATAGTTCTTCCCAGCTATGCGACAAATGGGGATATGATTACGCTTTGCGGAAGTGTACAGCCATGACCGCTTTACCTTAAAAAGGGACATCACTTCCTCGCCCGAATAGAAGTCAAGCACTTCATCAGCCTTATGTTCCCTCTTTTCTTTTTTGGCAAGCAAGAAAGATGAAGTGGATTGCTTCGGTCTGGAAGTGCTGCCCGGGAGAATACGGTGATAGGGATTGCCTTCCAACATCCGCTCAATGTCAGCCTTACGGATGAATGACATGCGATTGCTGATGCGTGAGGCTTTCAACTTGCCGGTGGCTACCAGTTTGTAAATGTATTGCCGGGAACAGCCCATGAGGATGGCTGCTTTGGAAAAGGTGAGATACTCCTGATGCTGTATCTCCATAATAGGACTGGCAATTTTGAAGAGGTTGTTCTTCTGCGCTGTTCTGGCTCGCTTGGCTTCCGTCTGGCAGGCCTCGCTGCAATACCTTTGCATCCCGCTCCGGGTTGCAAACGGCTTGCCACAAAAAATGCATTTCTTCGTTGTTTTCATACTGCTCTATCGTTTACTTGTTAGCTTCATTATTAATATATTCATGAAGTGATAAACGGATGTAAACGGAAGTCAACCGTTGTCGCATTTCTACACGATATGACTGTTGCTACATATCGGGAAGGAAATTGTCACTCATTGTAAATGGTTGTAAACCCTTGACAACTCACTGCACGGTATGACAAAAAATAAACTCCGCAAATTCTCCACGTCAGAAATATGGCTCAAAAATAAGTGGAAATTTGGGAAGCATCAAAAAGCAGTCGAAAACTGTTAATTTTTAGAACATATTGAATATTAAAGATTTATGCTTAGATATATCTGGTTATTTTTGGTTATTATGAGGTTCTAAATACAAATAAAAACAAAACATTCAAGAACAAGAATGATGTATTTGGATTGGTTCGAAGTTTATGTACAGGATCTTTAATAACTCTTGACACCAATATTATCACTGCAGGTTTACGTATATATCCTTTAATTCAAATCTTAGCTAAAGATTATGAATTAACATATAGTGAGAAAGCAATCAGTAATCTATTTACCATAGGAAATCTTGTTAATGCAATATGGGAAAGAAAGACTTCTACAATTCCCAATACACTTCCACCAGCTCAAAAGAAGAGAAAATTCAGTTCTAAAAATGATGTATTCAATTTCGTTCGCCCTTTCTGCAAGGGAAAACTAATAACACTTAATACAGGTTTCTATGTTGCAGAAATTCAGTATGCTGATTTAAGAAAAGCATTGCTTGAAAAGTACAATATAAACATCAGTGAATATAGTTTGAGGTGTCATGCCACAGTTGGAAAACTGATTGATTCAATCTGGAGTGAACATATAAAATATGCATTATAATCTTGGCTTTACACGCATAGTCGTATTATAATCGAAAGTTTACCCTGGAATTTACCTGACTGTTTTTCTAGGCTGTACCAAAAAAAAGCTGTACTTTTGCAGCCGTATACAAAATAATTCTATAACTCATGAGTAATCAACGATACATGATGCGTGGAGTAAGCGCATCAAAAGAAGATGTGCACAACGCCATCAAGAACATCGACAAAGGAATCTTTCCAAAAGCGTTTTGCAAAATTATCCCGGACATATTGGGAGGTGACCCGGAATATTGCAATATTATGCATGCCGATGGTGCCGGAACCAAATCATCTCTCGCTTATATGTACTGGAAAGAAACGGGTGATTTGTCCGTTTGGAAAGGTATTGCGCAGGATGCATTGATTATGAATATCGACGACCTGCTTTGTGTAGGTGCCGTAGACAATATTCTTGTCTCTTCTACCATTGGACGTAATAAACTGTTGATTCCCGGAGAAGTAATCTCCGCCATCATCAATGGAACAGATGAATTGCTGGCCGAACTCCGTGAAATGGGTGTAGGGGTATACGCAACCGGTGGTGAAACTGCTGATGTCGGCGACTTGGTTCGTACGATCATCGTTGACTCTACCGTAACTTGTCGCATGAAACGTTCAGACGTTATCGACAATGCCAATATTCGTCCGGGTGACGTGATCGTTGGTTTGGCTTCTTACGGACAAGCTACTTACGAAAAAGAATACAATGGCGGTATGGGCAGCAATGGTTTGACAAGTGCCCGTCACGATGTATTCGGAAAATATCTTGCTGAAAAATATCCGGAAAGCTATGATGCCGCAGTTCCTGAAGAATTAGTTTACTCCGGCAAGTTAAAATTGATAGACAGTGTAGAAGACTCTCCAATTGATGCAGGCAAGTTAGTGCTCTCCCCTACTCGTACATACGCACCAGTAGTGAAGAAATTACTCGATGCACTGCGCCCGGAAATCCACGGAATGGTGCACTGCTCCGGTGGTGCACAAACCAAAGTTTTACACTTTGTTGAAAACGTTCGTGTAGTAAAGGATAATCTTTTCCCTGTTCCTCCTTTATTCAAAACTATTCAAGAACAAAGTGGTACGGACTGGGCAGAAATGTACAAGGTATTCAATATGGGACATCGCCTCGAAGTTTATTTGTCACCGGAACATGCAGAAGAAGTAATTGCTATTTCCGAGTCATTCGGTATTCCGGCACAGATTGTAGGACGTGTTGAAGCATGTGAGCAAACAGAATTAATCATTAAGAGCGAATTCGGAGAATTTAGATACTAAAGAATGGCAGATAACAGTACCATATTAGAAAAATTAGACGGACTCGTAGCCCGTTTTGAAGAAATATCTACCCTTATCACAGACCCGGCAGTGATTGCCGATCAGAAACGTTATGTCAAGTTGACTAAAGAATATAAGGAATTAGACGACTTGATGAAAGCAAGGAAAGAATATATCCAATTACTGGGTAATATTGAAGAAGCTAAAAATATCCTTGCTAATGAATCGGATGCTGAAATGCGCGAGATGGCGAAAGAAGAAATGGACAATAGTCAAGAGCGCCTTCCGGTATTGGAAGAAGAAATCAAACTGATGCTTGTCCCTGCCGATCCGCAAGACAGCAAGAACGCAATTCTTGAAATCCGTGGCGGTGCAGGAGGTGATGAAGCAGCTATCTTTGCCGGTGACCTCTTTCGTATGTATGCCAAATTCTGTGAAACCAAAGGTTGGAAGATGGAAGTCTCCAATGCAAACGAAGGAACAGCAGGAGGATTCAAAGAAGTTGTTTGTAGTGTCACGGGCGATAATGTATATGGAACTTTAAAATATGAATCGGGAGTACACCGCGTACAGCGCGTTCCTGCTACCGAAACACAAGGACGTGTTCATACTTCTGCCGCATCAGTGGCGGTACTTCCCGAAGCTGAAGAATTCGATGTAGTCATCAACGAAGGAGAAATCAAATGGGATACTTTCCGAAGTGGTGGTGCCGGTGGACAGAATGTAAATAAGGTAGAATCCGGAGTACGTCTGCGTTATATCTGGAAGAACCCGAATACAGGCATTGCCGAAGAAATACTTATTGAATGTACCGAAACACGTGACCAACCGAAAAATAAGGAACGTGCCTTGGCCCGTCTCCGTACATTTATCTATGACAAGGAACATCAGAAATACATCGATGACATTGCCTCCAAGCGCAAAACAATGGTATCGACCGGAGACCGTTCTGCTAAAATCCGCACCTACAACTATCCTCAGGGACGAATCACCGACCATCGCATCAATTACACGATTTATAATCTTGCTGCATTCATGGACGGGGATATTCAAGACTGTATCGACCACCTGATCGTAGCAGAAAACGCGGAACGCTTGAAAGAAAGCGAACTTTAGAAAAATGAAGAGTTGATAGTTGAAAATGATTTCTTAGAAATAGTCAATAATAAATTGTATAATAGTAAATAATAAGATGGATAAGCAACAATTATTTGAAAACATAAAGCGCAAAAAATCATTCCTTTGTGTAGGACTTGATACTGACATCAAGAAAATCCCGGAGCATCTGTTGAAAGAAGAAGATCCGATCTTTGCATTCAACAAAGCCATCATTGACGCGACAGCTGATTTGTGCATCGCCTATAAGCCCAATCTGGCTTTCTATGAAAGCATGGGCGTAAAAGGATGGATCGCATTTGAAAAGACAGTAAAATACATCAAAGATAACTATCCCAATCAATTCATCATCGCTGATGCAAAGCGTGGTGACATCGGAAATACTTCTGCAATGTACGCCCGCACCTTCTTTGAAGAACTTAATATCGACTCTGTAACGGTAGCTCCTTATATGGGCGAAGACAGCGTTACTCCGTTCCTTACCTATGAAGGTAAATGGGTGATTCTGTTGGCATTGACTTCCAACAAAGGTTCACATGACTTCCAACTAACAGAAGATGTAAACGGTGAACGTCTGTTCGAGAAAGTATTACGTAAATCACAAGAATGGGCTAGTGACGACCGTATGATGTATGTGGTAGGTGCCACTCAAGGACGTGCTTTCGAAGATATTCGTAAAATTGTTCCGAACCATTTCCTTCTCGTACCAGGTGTAGGAGCACAAGGCGGCTCGCTCGAAGAAGTTTGTAAATACGGAATGAACAGCACATGCGGATTAATTGTTAATTCCTCACGTGGTATCATCTACGTAGATAAAACAGAGAAATTTGCAGAAGCTGCCCGCACCGCCGCACAAGAAGTACAGGCGCAAATGGCTGAACAACTCAAAGCAATTCTCTGAAAAGAGAAAAAGGATCTCTAAAGAAAACGAATGCCTTACGAAAGAAAGATAATTAACGACCCCGTATTCGGGTTCATCAATATTCCAAAGGGGTTACTGTACGATATAGTACGGCATCCCCTTTTGCAGCGTCTTACCCGCATCAAGCAGGTAGGATTATCATCTGTTGTATACCCCGGTGCGCAACACACCCGCTTCCAACACTCTTTAGGTGCTTTTCACCTGATGAGTGAAGCTATCACCCAACTGGCTTCTAAAGGTAATTTTATTTTTGACAGCGAAGCGGAAGCTGTACAGGCGGCCATCCTGTTACATGATATAGGACATGGTCCCTTCTCACATGTACTGGAAGATACTATAGTAAAAGGAGTCTCCCACGAAGAGATTTCCCTCATGCTGATGGAACGGATGAACAAAGAGATGAACGGTCAGCTTAGTCTTGCCATCCAAATCTTCAAGGACGAATATCCGAAACGCTTTCTGCATCAACTCGTAAGCGGTCAGTTGGATATGGACAGACTTGATTATCTTCGCCGTGACAGCTTTTATACAGGCGTGACAGAAGGAAACATCGGTTCCGCCCGAATTATCAAAATGCTTGATGTAGCGGATGACCGACTCGTTATCGAATCCAAAGGGATCTATTCTATCGAGAATTTCCTCACGGCACGTCGCTTGATGTACTGGCAAGTATACCTGCATAAGACATCCGTCGCATACGAAAAGATGCTGATTAGTACTCTATTACGTGCCAAAGAACTGGCATCACAAGGAGTGGAACTGTTTGCATCACCCGCATTGCGTTTTTTCCTTTACAATGATATCAATCCTACGGAGTTTTATAACAATCCCGACTGTCTGGAGAATTTTATCCAGCTAGACGACAATGATATATGGACAGCCTTGAAAGTGTGGAGCACCCATACAGACAAGGTACTTTCTACTTTAAGCACGGGAATGATAAACCGAAATATCTTTAAAGTGGAAATTTCATCGGAACCGATTAGTGAGGACAGAAAAAAAGAATTAACTTTGCACATCAGCCAGCAATTAGGTATAACCCTTTCCGAAGCGAACTATTTTGTCTCTACCCCCAGCATCGAAAAGAATATGTATGACCCGGCAGATGACAGTATTGACATTATCTACAAAGACGGCACTATCAAAAATATTGCCGAAGCATCGGACATGCTGAACATCTCATTATTGTCCAAAAAGGTAAAGAAATACTATCTCTGCTATCAGAGATTACACAGATAAGTATAAAATATTCATGCAATAACACGGAAATCTGAAAAAAAAATCCGTTATTTGTGAACTAATTAAATTTTAAATTAAAGACATGGAGTTCTCGGCTAAGCAAATTGCAGCATTTATCCAAGGGGAAATCATTGGAGACGAAAACGCTACGGTACACACATTCGCTAAAATTGAAGAGGGAATGCCCGGAGCAATTTCTTTCCTGTCAAATCCCAAATATACACCTTACATCTACGAGACACAATCAAGCATTGTCCTGGTTAATAAGGACTTCACTCCCGAGCACGAAATTAAAACTACTCTGATAAAAGTAGACAATGCATATGAAAGTCTGGCTAAATTACTCAATCTTTATGAGATGAGCAAGCCTAAGAAACAAGGTATAGATTCATTAGCTTTCGTTGCACCCAGCGCCAAAATTGGTGAGAACGTATACATCGGTGCATTTGCCTATATTGGTGAAAATACCGTGATTGGAGATAATACCCAAATTTATCCACACACTTTTGTTGGAGACGGCGTGAAGATAGGCAACAGTTGCTTGCTGTACTCCAATGTAAATGTTTATCATGATTGCCGCATAGGTAACGAATGTATCCTGCACTCGGGTGCAGTGATTGGAGCTGACGGATTTGGTTTTGCTCCCACTCCGAATGGATACGATAAGATTCCGCAAATCGGAATTGTTATTCTGGAAGATAAAGTAGATATAGGTGCTAATACTTGTGTAGACCGTGCTACAATGGGAGCTACGGTAGTGCATAGTGGTGTCAAATTAGACAATCTGATACAAATAGCACATAATGATGAAATAGGTTCACATACCGTAATGGCTGCACAAGCCGGAATTGCCGGTTCTACCAAAATTGGTGAATGGTGTATGATCGGAGGTCAGGTAGGTATTGCAGGACATTCCAAAATAGGAGACAAAGTTGGTTTAGGTGCACAGTCAGGTGTACCCGGAGACATTAAATCCGGTAGCCAGCTTATCGGAACTCCTCCTATGGAACTGAAGCAATACTTCAAAGCATCCGTCGCACAAAGAAGCTTACCGGATATGCAGAAAGAATTGCGTAATTTGCGCAAAGAAATAGAAGAATTAAAACAACTATTAAATAAGTAAATAAGTAACCAATGCTGAAACAAAAAACGCTGAAAGATAGCTTTTCACTGAGCGGGAAAGGTCTTCACACTGGACTTGATCTCACTGTAACATTTAATCCTGCTCCGGACAATCATGGATATAAAATCCAGCGCATTGACGTAGAAGGACAACCAACTATCGATGCAGTAGCCGACAATGTGACAGAAACCACTCGTGGTACTGTATTGTCGAAGAATGGAGTCAAAGTAAGCACCGTTGAACATGGTATGGCAGCCCTCTACGCATTGGGCATTGATAACTGCCTTATTCAGGTTAACGGACCGGAATTTCCTATTTTAGATGGTAGTGCACAATATTATGTACAAGAAATAGAACGTGTAGGAACAGTAGAACAAAATGCCGTCAAAGACTTTTATATTATCAAGTCTAAAATTGAGTTCCGGGATGAAACGACTGGTTCTTCTATCATCGTACTTCCTGACGAGAATTTCAGTCTGAATGTACTGGTTTCTTACGATTCAACCATTATCCCGAATCAGTTTGCTACACTTGAGGATATGCATAATTTCAAAGACGAAGTGGCCGCCAGCCGTACTTTCGTCTTTGTTCGCGAAATAGAACCGCTGCTCTCCGCTGGATTGATTAAAGGGGGTGACCTGGACAATGCAATCGTAATCTACGAGCGTAAGATGTCACAGGAAAGTTTCGACAAGTTGGCAGATGTGATGAGAGTACCTCACATGGACGCTGAACAATTAGGCTATATCAATCACAAACCGTTGGTTTGGGCAAACGAATGTGCCCGCCACAAATTGTTGGATGTGATCGGTGACCTTGCTTTAATCGGTAAACCGATAAAAGGCCGGATCATTGCTACCCGTCCCGGACATACTATCAATAATAAGTTTGCACGCCAAATGCGGAAAGAAATCCGTTTGCACGAAATACAGGCGCCAAGTTACGACTGTAACCGTGAGCCGGTAATGGATGTAAACCGTATCCGCGAATTATTGCCACACCGCTATCCTTTCCAACTGGTTGACAAAGTGATTGAGATTGGTGCTAACTACATTGTAGGTATCAAAAATATCACAGCTAACGAACCTTTCTTTCAGGGACATTTCCCACAAGAACCTGTTATGCCGGGAGTACTTCAAGTAGAAGCAATGGCACAAGTCGGTGGTTTACTCGTTTTGAATTCAGTAGACGAACCAGAACGTTATTCTACCTATTTCATGAAAATAGATGGAGTAAAATTTCGCCAGAAAGTAGTGCCGGGAGATACTATTATCTTCCGTGTAGAAATGCTGGCACCTATCCGCCGTGGCATCTCTACTATGAAAGGATATGCATTTGTTGGCGAGAAAGTTGTTTGCGAAGCAGAGTTCATGGCACAAATAGTGAAAAATAAGTAATAATTGATATATTAAAAGCATGATAAGTCCTTTAGCGTATATTCATCCCGAAGCTAAAATTGGGGAAAATGTAGAAATTGCGCCTTTCGTATTTATAGATAAGAACGTAGTTATCGGCGACAACAATAAAATTATGGCTAACGCCAATATTTTATATGGTTCACGTATTGGTAACAGAAACACTATTTTTCCGGGTGCCGTAATCGGAGCCATCCCGCAGGACCTTAAGTTTCGCGGTGAGGAATCGACAGCCGAAATCGGGGATAATAATCTGATTCGTGAAAATGTAACAATCAACCGTGGTACAGCAGCTAAAGGGCGCACGATTGTAGGAAATAACAATTTACTGATGGAGGGTGTACACGTAGCACACGACGCATTGGTTGGTAACGGATGTATCATCGGTAACTCTACCAAAATGGCAGGTGAAATCATCATTGATGATAATGCGATTGTCAGCGCTAATGTATTAATGCACCAATTCTGTCATGTAGGGAGTCATGTTATGATTCAGGGCGGATGCCGCTTCAGTAAAGATATTCCTCCTTACATCATCGCAGGACGCGAACCGATTGCTTTTAGTGGAATCAACATCATCGGCCTGCGCCGTCGTGGTTTTGCCAATGAAGTGATCGAAAGTATTCACAATGCATATCGTATCATTTATCAAAGTGGTTTAAACACGACAGAAGCATTGAAGAAAATAGAAGATGAATTTGAAAAAAGTCCGGAAATTGACTATATTATCGATTTCATCCGTAATTCAGAACGTGGTATCATTAAATAAACAGTTCAAAATAGTCATATTATGATATACAGATTTACTATCATATCTGATGAAGTTGACGATTTTGTCAGAGAAATACAAATTGATCCGGAAGCTACTTTTTATGACTTCCATGAAGCAATACTGAAATCAGTAGGGTACACAAACGACCAGATGACTTCTTTCTTTATCTGCGATGACGATTGGGAAAAAGGAAAAGAAGTAACCTTGGAAGAAATGGACGACAATCCGGAAATGGATAGCTGGGTAATGAAAGACACTACTATCAGTGAACTGGTAGAAGATGAAAAACAGAAACTGCTATATGTATTCGATTACATAACAGAACGTTGTTTCTTCATCGAACTATCCGAAATCATCACCGGAAAAGATATGAATGGCGCCAAATGTACCAAGAAATCAGGAGATGCTCCTAAACAAACGGTAGATTTTGAAGAAATGGCCGCTGCCAGCGGTTCTCTTGATTTGGATGAAAACTTCTATGGAGACCAAGATTTCGACATGGAAGACTTCGATCAGGAAGGATTCGACATAGGTGGCGACGCAAGTACTCCATACGAAGAAGAAAAATTCTAAGTATTAAGTACCAGGTATTAGGTATTAATTGCCATGCAGCGCCAGGCAGTTAATACCTAATATTTTTTAGTTCCGCACACATCTTAATACTCAATACTTAATACTTAAAAGCCCAATGCCTACTCTCATCGTTCTTATAGGTCCTACAGGTGTAGGGAAAACGGAATTGAGCCTGCGCTTAGCAGAAACTTTTCAGACAAGTATTGTATCTGCCGATTCGAGACAGCTTTATGCCGAATTAAAAATAGGCACGGCAGCTCCTACTCCCGATCAACTTAAACGTGTCCCTCATCAATTGGTTGGTACACTCCACCTTACAGACTATTACAGCGCCGCCCAATATGAAATAGAAGCGTTGGAAATTCTCGAGAAATTATTTACGCAACACGAGGTCGTGATTCTCACAGGTGGCTCAATGATGTATGTAGATGCTATCTGTAAAGGTATCGACGATATTCCTACCGTTGATGCGGAAACCCGTCAACTCATGCTACAGAAATATGAGGAGGAAGGACTTGAACAACTCTGTGCAGAACTTCGCCTGCTAGATCCGGAATATTATCGGATAGTGGATCTAAAGAATCCCAAACGGGTAATTCATGCATTGGAAATTTGCTATATGACCGGACGCACTTATACCTCTTTCCGCACCCAACAAAAAAAGCAACGTCCTTTCCGCATTCTAAAAATCGGTCTGACTCGCGACCGGGAAGAGTTGTATGACCGTATCAACCGTCGGGTAGATCAAATGATGGAGGAAGGATTACTGGAAGAAGTACGCTCGGTACTTCCCTATCGCCACCTCAATTCGCTCAATACAGTAGGTTATAAAGAACTGTTCAAGTATCTGGATGGAGAATGGGAACTCCCCTTTGCCATAGATAAAATCAAGCAAAACTCCCGCATTTATTCGCGTAAACAGATGACTTGGTTCAAAAGAGATGAAGAAATACAATGGTTCCATCCGGAACAAGAAACGGAGATACTAGCGTACCTCCGTCAACAAATCAATGCATGATTTCTTCTATTTCTTGTTCTGACGGGTCTGATATTCATCATCCGTCAACATTTCTACAATAATCACCCCATTCTTTCCTTTGTCTCCGTAGACAACCTGTGCTGATTTATTTTTCAGCACAGAAATACTTTTTATATGGTCCGGCGCAAGCTTAGACAACGCATCTTTCTCCATAGCTTCTTTCCCGTCTATAATGACTAAAGGCTCTTCGCCTTTTATCCCATGCACAGTTACACCATTATTCACCTTAAACCCTGTATTTCCATTTTTCACACTGCCTGAAAGTTCAGGAAACAGGTCAACCACTTCCTGCTCCATTCGTATATTCATCGTAGAAGATACAGAAGCTTTTACTGGCTTATATCCAATAAATGAGAACCACAGATTGCCGTCTTTCATTGCTTTCAGACTAAAATGACCATTTATATCCGTTATCGTACCATGATTTGTATTAGGCACAATAATGCTGACTCCAGCCTTCGGACGCCCCTGCTCGTCAACAACAGTTCCACTAACCGGAAAATCGGGAACAGCATCTGTACTGGTTGTTTTTTGTGAAAAACTGATTTCCTTATTCTGTATTTTAGTCTTACTGCCTCGTTGAGTATTCACAAGTATCACCCCGTTCGCACCACGTTTACCATACACTTTTATCGAAGTAGAATCTTTCAACACAGATATACTTTCTATTGTTGACGGGTCCAGCTTTTCCATAGCATCCATACTAATCTCCTTGCCATCAGCAAAAATCAAAGGCTGCTTATTCTCTGCAAATCTGATATTCCCAAATCTTATAGGGACAGTATATTTCACTGGTACAGGTCTGCCTCGTTGCTTTCCGGGAATCCAATCCGGCATTTCACTGACAATTCTTTCGGCTTCCTGATTTAATGACGCTTCATCCGACTGAAGTACACGTACATCTTTTATCTTCCCGGTTTCAGCCACAGTGAAACCTACCATCACTCTACCGCCCACTTTACCTTTTATTGGAGAACCAGCTATTTTCTCCGACAGATATTTTTGCAGTGCACTCATACCACCAGGATATTCCGGCATCTGCTCTACAACCTCAAAAATAACAATTTCTTCCTCCTCTTTCGATTTCACGCCAGTCACTACCAAAGCATCTTTCTTCTCGTCTTTAGATACTTTTACTGTATCTTGCAGCACCTTTTCTTGCACAATTTCCGCCAAATCATTAACTTTGACAGCAGAAATTTCTTCCATTTTTTCAGAGATTTCAGGACGGGCAAAAGCAGTTACTGCAATAGCTGCCAACGGAAGTACATACAAATACTTCAACCGTGCCCACGGATTCGATTTTTCTTTTAACATCATAGTGATACGTTTTTTAAGTTTACTGTGATTAAAGCTGTTGGCCATAGAGTAGAGCCTTGTGCCAACGGCTTTTTTTATTAATAATAGTTGATATTCTTTCGCGTTTACACCCTCATTAATGACGGTCTCGTCCGCTTCATATTCGTGAATGTTCTGCAACTCCTGTTTCAACAACCATGCACCAGGATTGAACCATTGGAAAAAGATGCAAATATCCGCCACCAATAAATCTACTGAATGACGATGGTGGATATGAGCCATTTCATGAATAAGGATTTCCCTCCCGTTTTCCTCCAGGTCTTTCCGGCTGATGACAATATACTTCATCCAACTGAACGGAGCTATCTCCTGATTGTGCACCACAAGTGTAACCCCTTTCTCCAACTTCTCATGTTTGCCGGAATGTACCAACCGGAAGAGACAAATCAAAGAATAGATATTGCGACAGACAAGAAACAGAATACCCGCCAGATAGACCAGCAGAACAATCTGTACCCAAGATATAGTCGGCGTCTCCTGCACTGCACCGACATTGGCAGGAGTAGCCTCCAACTCTGCCATCAATAGCAATTGCTCAATGGAGAGCACAGCCTGATGCACTTCAACCTGATGCCGGGTAGTTACTTCGATACAAGGAATGAGTAATGAAAAGAACAACACTCCCAATAAAGCCATACGATTGAAACGATGAAAGGTTTCCTTGCTAAGTAATAACCGGAAAAACAGGTAAAACAGAATAAGACAAACAGATGATTTTAATATATAAATGAAGAAAACTCCCATAGCATAGATTTTCGTTTAATAGATTAGTGTTTTTTGTCAGCCTGTTCCACTTCCTCGATGAGCTGTTTCAATTCATCCAAGGAAATATCTTCCTCTTTAACTAAAGAAGAAACGGCATTCAGGTAAGAATTATTAAAATACTTACTAATCACATTCCGCAGCGTTCCTTTACGAAAATCTTCTTCACTGACTACGGGATAATATTGATAGGTATTTCCGAAAGTATAATGAGCTAGAAAACCTTTTTCTTCCAACCCACGCACAATCGTAGATAATGTATTGAAATGTGGCTTGGGATCTTCATAGAAAGCCAACATTTCCTTCACGAACAAGGGACCTTTTTCCCAAAAAAAGCCCATGATTTCTTCTTCTTTTGCTGTTAATCCTTTCATATCTGCAAATTTGTTTGCTGCAAATAACGAAAAGTTTTAGTTCATAAACTAATTTATCTAGTTAAAGTAAACTAAAAGCTATAGTTAAGAAGAAAATCTTACTATTAAATACCTGTGAAGCAGAATTTCTACTAATCCTTTAGCCCCACAGTTTATTCACAATAAAGTTGCCAATATAAAATAAGTCGCCCATAAAAACAATACTGAATACCAGAAAAGTGAAACAAGTACTCCACCGGGCTCCTCCATCCTCTTCGCCGCGTTTGATACGGAGCAGGGAACTATGCAAACAATCACCTGCTATGAACAGCACAAACAAACTCGGTATCAAGTCACCCCACGATACCAACCACAGATTATCCCCCTTCCCCAACAGGAATGTCAATGCTACGGCCAATAAGAAGACAGAAGCATATTGCAAGTCTTTTCTTTTTGAATTCATAGTGGTAATGTTTAAAGTCCTTTTCACAAAGATATTGAATCTCACCCAATAATCCTTATCAAATCTATATAAAAATCGGTCAGGCTTTGTTGAATCTAAGTTTATTGTTACTTTTGCAAGTACGAATTAAAACCAAAACCGATTATAAAAGCAGATGAAAAAGATCAGCATCACTTTATTACTCTGCCTTCTCTGTCTGACCGGAATGGCACAAGGACAAAAGGCACTCGATTTAAAAGATATCACCTCCGGACGTTTCCGCCCGGAAAATATCCAGGGAGTAATCCCCATGCCTGATGGCGAACACTACACGCAGATGAACGCCGACGGCACGCAGATCATTAAATACTCTTTCAAAACAGGCGAGAAAGTAGAAGTGATTTTCGATGTAAGCACTACACGCGAATGTGACTTCAAGAACTTCGACAGTTACCAGTTCTCGCCCGACGGTCAGAAATTGCTGATTGCTACTAAAACGACACCTATATATAGGCATTCATACACAGCTGTACATTACATTTACCCTTTGAAACGAAATGATAAGGGCGTTACGACAAACAACATTATTGAACGGCTGTCTGACGGTGGACCTCAACAGGTCCCCGTCTTTTCTCCAGACGGTACAATGATTGCTTTTGTCCGCAACAATAACATATTTCTTGTTAAGCTGCTTTATGGCAACAGTGAAAGCCAGATTACGGAGGATGGCAAACAGAACTCTGTACTCAACGGCATCCCCGACTGGGTGTATGAAGAAGAGTTCGGTTTCGACCGTGCTTTGGAATTCAGCGCTGATAATACACTGATCGCTTTCATCCGCTTCGATGAGTCAGAAGTTCCCTCCTACTCTTTTCCGGTATTTGCCGGACAGGCACCCCGTATTGATGCCTTAAAAGATTATCCGGGTGAATATACCTACAAGTATCCGAAAGCCGGATACCCGAATTCGAAAGTAGAAGTACGCACGTATGACATCAAGTCACACGTCACCCGTACGATGAAACTCCCGCTGGATGCAGATGGATACATTCCACGCATCCGTTTCACAAAGGATGCCAACAAATTGGCTATCATGACATTAAACCGTCATCAAGACCGTTTCGACCTTTACTTTGCCGATCCTCGCTCAACACTTTGCAAACTAATGCTCCGTGATGAATCTCCTTATTACATAAAGGAGAATATTTTCGATAACATCCAGTTCTATCCCGAATATTTCAGCATGCTTAGCGAACGTGACGGTTACAGTCATCTCTATTGGTATAGCATGGGAGGTAACTTGATTAAAAAGGTTACTAACGGCAAGTTCGAAGTGAAAGATTTTCTGGGATATGATGAAGAAGATGGTTATTTCTATTATACCAGCAACGAAGAGAGTCCTCTGCGCAAGGCTGTCTATAAAATAGATAAGAAAGGCAAAAAGACCAAATTGTCTCAACAGGCAGGAACCAATACGCCTCTCTTCAGCAAATCGATGAAGTATTATATGAACAAGTTCTCCAACTTGGATACTCCTATGTTGGTTACCTTGAACGATAATTCAGGCAAAACGCTCAAAACGCTTATTACAAATGATGCGTTGAAGCAAACATTGTCCGGATATGCAGTACCACAAAAAGAGTTCTTTACTTTCCAGACTACAGATGGCGTGAAGTTGAATGGCTGGATGATGAAACCGGTTAATTTCTCCGCATCCAAAAAATATCCGGTACTGATGTATCAATATAGTGGCCCGGGTTCCCAACAGGTATTGGATACTTGGGGAATCAGCTGGGAGACATACATGGCAAGCCTCGGTTATATCGTGGTATGTGTAGATGGTCGTGGCACTGGAGGCCGTGGAGAAGCTTTTGAGAAATGTACCTATTTAAAAATTGGCGTCAAAGAAGCCAAAGACCAGGTGGAAACAGCGCTTTACCTAGGCAAACAAGCGTATGTGGACAAAGACCGCATCGGTATCTGGGGTTGGAGTTATGGCGGATACATGACTCTTATGAGCATGAGCGAAGGAACTCCCGTATTCAAAGCCGGAGTAGCAGTAGCCGCACCAACCGACTGGCGTTTCTATGATACGATTTACACCGAACGTTTCATGCGCACTCCCAAAGAAAATGCGGAAGGATATAAGGAATCATCAGCCTTCACCCGTGCCGACAAACTTCATGGCAACTTGTTGCTGGTACATGGTATGGCAGATGACAATGTTCACTTCCAGAACTGTGCAGAATATGCCGAACAGTTAGTTCAGCTTGGAAAACAATTTGATATGCAAGTGTACACGAACCGTAATCATGGAATATATGGTGGCAACACCCGCCAACACTTGTACACACGGTTGACCAACTTCTTCTTGAACAACTTATAATGACGGATAGAGTACGTAAGCCCGAATGGCTGAAAATTAATATCGGTGCCAACGAACGATACACCGAAACAAAGCGAATTGTCGACTCCCACTGCTTGCACACGATATGCAGCAGTGGGCGTTGCCCTAATATGGGGGAATGTTGGGGAAAAGGAACAGCCACCTTCATGATTGGCGGTGACATCTGCACGCGTAGCTGTAAATTTTGCAACACACAGACAGGACGTCCCCATCCGTTAGATGCAAACGAGCCTACCCATGTAGCAGAATCCATCGCACTGATGAAATTGGATCATGCCGTCATCACCTCTGTAGACCGGGATGATTTACCTGATTTGGGTGCAGAGCATTGGGCACGTACCATCCGGGAAATAAAACGGTTGAATCCACAGACAACCATTGAAGTACTGATTCCGGATTTTCAAGGCAGAATGGAGTTAGTAGATTTAGTAATTGACGCCGGCCCCGACATCATATCACACAATATGGAAACTGTGCGCCGCATTAGTCCACTAGTCCGCAGTGCAGCAAATTATAATACAAGCTTACAGGTTATCAGACATATTTCCGAAAAGGGAGTCAAATCTAAAAGCGGCATAATGGTCGGACTGGGTGAAACTCCGGAGGAAGTCGAAACATTGATGGACGATCTGTTAGCAACCGGTTGCCAGATTCTTACCATAGGGCAATACCTGCAACCGAGTCATCGGCATTATCCCGTTGTGGCATACATCACTCCGCTGCAATTCACAAAATATAAAACAGTTGGTTTAGAGAAAGGATTCAACATCGTAGAGAGTGCTCCCCTTGTTCGTTCCTCCTACCATGCAGAGAAACATATTCGTTAGCAAACAAAACACATACACTATTTGTTTTATAGATAGAACCGACAAATAAACATAAATATAGAGATGGATCATAAAGGAATACTTTCTTCCGCATTTAACATGTCGCTGGGTTTTATCCCCGTTATTATTTCCATTTTATTGTGTGAACTTATAACGCAAGACACGGCTATTTACATCGGTACAGGTATAGGTATTATAGGAATATACCTTTCTTATCGACGTAAAGGATTGTTAATTCCTAATTTTATCCTCTATATAGCGACCGGAGTGCTGGCACTATTATCCGTAGCAGCTCTCATTCCTGGTGATTATGTTCCCCCCGGTGCGCTCCCGCTTACTCTGGAAGTCAGTATTCTCATTCCAATGCTAAGTCTTTATATGCATAAGAAAAGGTTTATCAACCACTTCTTAAAACAGATAGGTTCTTGCAACAAACGTTTATATGCTCAGGGAGCAGAAGCCGCCGTTGTATCTGCTCGCATTGCCTTGATTTTCGGAATACTGCATTTTATTATAATCAGCATCACCGTCATTTTCCAAAACCCACTAAGTAAGACAAGTCTGTTTGTACTCTATAAAGTGTTACCTCCTACTGTCTTTCTTATGAGCATCCTGTTCAACCAGATCGCTATCCGTTTCTTCAATCACCTAATGTCTCACACAGAATATGTTCCTATTGTGAATACCAAAGGAGACGTGATCGGGAAAACCCCTGCGATAGAAGCTGTTAATTATAAGAACGCATACATCAATCCGGTGATAAGAATTGCCATATCCACTCATGGAATGCTGTTCCTTTGCGACAGACCGTCAACAGCCATTTTGGACAAAGGAAAAGTGGACATTCCCATGGAATGTTATCTCCGATATGGAGAATCTTTAGAGGCGGGTGCCACCCGTTTGATTAACAATGCTTTCCCGCACGAAAAAGATATCAAGCCAGAGTTCAATATCGTTTATCACTTTGAGAATGAAGTAACCAATCGTCTTATCTACTTATTCATCGTTGATATCAAGGATGATTCCATCCTTTGTACCCCTCGCTTTAAGAACAGTAAGCTATGGAGCTTCAAACAGATAGAGGAAAACTTGGGAAAAGGCTTCTTCAGTAGCTGTTTCGAAGATGAATATGAACACCTGAAAGGCGTTATTTATATAAGAGAAAAATACAGGGAATCTTAGACAATTCAGGCACATGTCCCTTCCAGTCCTTCACAGTACGCGTCTGTATATACTCTCCTTCACATGTAATATCGGCAGCAATACAAAGCTTTGTTTGAGGACGACAGTTTAACAAAATATCTTCTATCATCTTATGATTCCGGTAAGGCGTCTCAATGAAAAGTTGTGTCTGATTTTCAGCATACACACGCTGCTCCAATGTTTTCAGTTTCTTGGCACGTTCCCCCGGTTCAATCGGCAGATAACCATGAAACGCAAAGCTCTGCCCGTTAAAGCCCGAAGCCATCACGGAAAGAATAATTGAAGAGGGTCCAACCAAAGGAACTACCTTCAGTTTTTTACGTTGTGCGATGGCAACCACATCCGCTCCCGGATCAGCTACCGCCGGACAACCGGCTTCGGAGATAACTCCCATTGAAGCTCCGCCTACCAAAGGTTGCAGATAACCGGAAATATCTTCAGGTGAAGTATGTTTGTTCAACGGATAAAATGTCAACGCATCAATATCAATCTCCCGGTCCACCTTTTTCAGGAAACGACGGGCAGAACGAACATCTTCGACTATAAAATACCGGATACCGGAAATAATTTCCTTATTATAAGAAGGCAACACCTTTTCAATAGGTGTATCGCCTAAAGTCACGGGCAACAAATAAAGGGCAGTTTCCACTTATTAAATTGAGAATTGAAAATTAAAAATTGAGAAATAAGAAAGAGAAACGATTCAGGAAGCCAGGTAGTTGGATTCACTTAACATTTCGTGGTAATCAGTAAATTCCAGAAGATCTTTCAGCTTCATATCCTTATGCTTTTTCATGTAAGAAGCAATGATTCTTGCTCCCATCCATGTACCTATCAATGCCGGAGCTTGAGCACCCAACATATCAACAGCAGGAGCAGGCTTCATATAATAGCGGATCACCATCGGGTCACGAGCATGCAGATGATCGTTGGTACAGATATAATTCCATATCTCCTTTTCATTATCCTTGCACCAGTCGCTTTCCTCCTTAGAATACCCCATTGCTTCACCAATATCACTATATCCCAATAAGTTTTGCACTACGTAATTGATCTTCCCCGTATGCATCATCAAGTCAATCAAACAAGTACCCTCATGATAGTTCATTCCATAACGGCTCAAAAGATAAAAAGCAAAACAATCCGGCACAATCCGTTCCGGACGCATCGAGCGACATTGATAATCGTAATAGAAACGCTTATAAAGAGGATAATCTTCCCCCATATATTTATCAAGACTGATTCCCAATAAAGAATCCACTAAAATAATAGATTCGTTGAAAGCGGATACTTGCGAATAGATAAACGGCACTTTCGTATCAGGCACTTCCTTTTTCAGTTTCCGAAATCCTTTGCTAAGTCCTTTTTCCACTTCATCCAGATTAGGATATTTTGCTTCTACATCGCTAAGCAAACGAACCAAAGTCGTATCCGAATAGAATTTTTGCAGACGTTGCGAGATGGTATCATCTTTCACTGTACCGATAGACAATACATCCTCAATCAGGATTTTCGTCGGCATACGGTAGTCCATCGTCAACTTCTGCATAGCAGAAAAACTGTTGGAGCGAACATATTCGCTCAACAGCTTATCATATCTCAGAACAGAAATCTCTTCTTCCTTCTGCTCCGTACCCTTTCCTGTGCTTATCCCGCAGGAGGCGAAAAGCATACTCATTAAAATAATAAGAAGAGAGATCCGTAGTTTCATATTTTTTTATCCGTAAATGATGTTACCATTTTCGTCCATATACTCATCGAGTCCTTTCTCGTAAGTAGCCATGGCACGAAGACTCATACCTACACTGGAGAATCCACCGTCATGGAATAAGTTCTGCATAGTCACCTTACGGGTAAGATCGGAGAACATCACGATGCAATAATCGGCACATTCGTCAGCCGTTGCATTTCCGAGCGGAGACATACGGTTGGAGAAGTCGAACAGTTTGTCCATACCCTTCACGCCCGAACCGGCAGTAGTAAATGTAGGCGACTGTGAAATCGTGTTCACCCGTACGCTATGTTCGCGTCCATAAATGTAACCGAAGCTGCGAGCAATAGACTCCAACAAAGCCTTTGCATCTGCCATATCATTATAGCCATAGAAAGTACGCTGTGCGGCTACGTAGCTCAAAGCAACGATAGAACCATAATCAGCAATAGCATTCAGTTTCTTGGCCGACTGAATCATTTTGTGGAATGAAACAGCTGAAATATCCAATGTCTTATCCAACATTCCATAGTCAAGGTCATCGTAAGTACGTTTCTTGCGCACGTTGGGAGACATACCGATAGAGTGGAGTACAAAATCAATTTGTCCACCCAGTATATCCATGGAGGTCTTGAATACATTCTCCAAATCTTCTACGCTAGTGGCGTCTGCCGGAACAACTTGGCAATTTAATTTTTGGGCCAAAGCATCGACTTCTCCCATACGGATAGCCATCGGAGTATTTGATAATGTAATGGTTGCACCTTCTTCTACGGCACGCTCTGCCACTTTCCAGGCAATAGACTGATCGTTCAAAGCACCGAAGATAATACCTCTTTTTCCTTTCAACAAGTTGTAACTCATATCTTTTAATAGTTAAATTTTGTGCAAAGATAGGAACTTTCTGCATAAAAACACGAGAAGTGTGCAAATAATAGACAGAAATGACAAAAAATACACGTAATCTATCAATTAGTCCACATCGCCTTAGGCTTTCCCACCTATCTTTGCAATCGATAATTAAGAGGTTTTTTCATAATATTTATTTAAGGTTAGAATTAGGTTAACATGAATTCGTCTTATTCCTCTCCTGCAGGCTGCCTGCGACAGATCGCCTGCGGAAGGACATAAGAATTATGAAATCATCCTTATTAATCATCAACCAACTACCAAGAAAAACAATAGATGTATAACCCTATAGAAATTAAGTTACTAAATGAACACATTGACAAAAAGACTCTTCTGGATGGCCGTATGCTGTTTACCGTTTATCTCATCGGGATGTAAACAAAGCGAGACTGCTGTAAAAGAAAGCTCAATCAGTGACGCTCTTTACCAGAATTTACCTTTTGAAATGCCGAAAGTACAGCAACCGGTTTTCCCTGCTTACGAAGTAAACATTGAGAAATTCGGAGCCAAAGGAGACGGTCTGTTCCTGAATACCAAAGCTATCAACGATGCTATTAAAGACGTGAATCAACGCGGAGGGGGTAAAGTGATTATCCCGGAAGGTGTCTGGTTGACTGGTCCGATCGAGCTGTTGAGCAATGTAAATCTATATACGGAACAAAATGCGCTCGTACTTTTTACTGGTGATTTTGAAGCATATCCTATCATTGCCACTTCTTTCGAAGGACTCGAGACTCGTCGTTGCCAATCGCCGATTTCAGCACGCAATGCAGAAAATATAGCTATCACCGGACATGGTACATTTGACGGAAACGGTGACTGCTGGCGTCCGGTAAAAAAAGGAAAGCTGACTGCTTCACAATGGAAAAAGCTGGTAAACTCGGGAGGTGTTCTCGACGAGAAACAAGAGATATGGTATCCCACTGCCGGCTCACTGAAAGGTGCAATGGCTTGCAAAGACTTCAATGTCCCCGAAGGTATCAACACAGATGAAGAATGGGCAGAAATCCGTCCGTGGTTACGTCCGGTACTGTTGAGTATCGTCAAAAGTAAAAAGGTACTGTTGGAAGGCGTTACTTTCAAAAACTCACCAAGCTGGTGTCTGCACCCCTTGTCTTGCGAAGATTTCACAGTAAATAATATCATGGTCATCAACCCCTGGTATTCTCAAAACGGTGATGCTATCGACTTGGAATCTTGTAAAAACGCTCTGATTATCAATAGTGTGTTTGATGCGGGAGATGATGCCATCTGTATCAAATCCGGTAAAGACGAAGATGGACGCCGTCGTGGAGAACCTTGCCAGAACGTTATCGTGAAAAACAATACAGTATTGCACGGACATGGCGGATTCGTGGTAGGTAGTGAAATGTCCGGCGGTGTGAAGAATATCTATGTAGAGGACTGCATATTTATGGGTACAGATGTAGGTTTACGTTTCAAGAGTACCCGCGGACGTGGCGGTGTGGTAGAAAACATCTACATTAACAATATCAATATGATTAATATTCCGAATGAACCCTTATTGTTCGACTTGTTCTACGGTGGAAAAGGTGCCGGTGAAGAATCGGAAGAAGATCTGTTGAGCCGTATGAAAACTGCCATTCCTCCGGTGACAGAAGAAACACCTGCTTTCCGCAATATTCATATTTCCAATATTGTTTGCAGAGGTTCGGGACGTGCCATGTTCTTCAACGGACTGCCGGAAATGCCCATCAGCAATATTACCGTTAAAAACGTTGTGATGACGGAAGCTGCGGATGGAGTTGTTATCAGTCAGGTAGACGGAGTTACTTTGGAAAATATTTATGTAGAATCTTCTAAAGGCAACAATATATTAAACGTTAAGAATGCCAAGAATCTGACTATAGACGGAAAGGTATATGAGGAATTAGGTGCAAAAGAGGAGATTTTAAGTCTCAAATAAAAACTCATTGCCATTCTGTGATGCAAAATAGAAACCACAATATCATTATATAGAGTAAAAAGCTCAAATAGCAGACTATAATCTCCTCAAAAGAGACACAGTCTGCTATTTTTTCTGCTATTTTTGCAAGGAGAAATACGACGTATAATTTCAGCCTTAGAAACATGAAGAAAAATCTTTTTATTATTACTTTCTTTTTAGGAGCTTTCAGTCTTTCTGCCCAAACGCAGAAACAGGAGAAAACCATCACAGTTGAAGTACAAAACAACTGGAATCAGCCCAAAGCGGATGCTCCGGTTGTTATCAATCTACATGAGTTGCACGCTGGTTTCAAAGTAAAATCAGCCGTTGTCATGGAAGGAATGAAGGAAATTCCTTCGCAGTTGGACGATTTGAACCGGGACCGCAAGATGGACGAACTGGTCTTTGTTGCCGATCTTCCTGCCCATGGTAGAAAAACATTTCAGGTTACACTTTCTTCGGAAAAGAGTACAAAGACTTATCCTGAACGAGTTTATGCCGATATGTTTATTGTAGACAACAAGAAAGGTAAACATCAACGGGTACAGGCTATCACCGTTCCCGGCACTAGCAATATATACAGCATGGTACGTCCTCACGGTCCGGTTTTGGAATCGGAACTGGTAGGATACCGTCTTTATTTCAATGAAAAACAGACACCGGATATTTACGGCAAGTTCAACAAAGGACTGGAAATCAAAGAATCGCAGTTCTATCCGACGGATGAGCAGTTAGCTAAAGGATTCGGAGATGACGTACTTCGCGTGTTCGACAGTTGCGGACCGGGTGCATTGAAAGGTTGGGACGGACAAAAGGCAACCCATATTACTCCAGTGGACACTCGTACAGAACGTATCGTCTCTTATGGACCGGTACGTGTAATTGCAGAAATAGAAGTAACCGGATGGAAATATCAGGATCAGGAACTGAATATGATGACACGCTACACGCTTTATGCCGGACATCGCGATCTTCATATCGAAGCATTCTTTGACGAACCGCTTGATAAAGAAATTTTCTGCACAGGTGTGCAAGACATCGTAGGTACTTCCAAATCTTTCTCCGATCATAAAGGACTCGTAGGAAGCTGGGGAACAGACTGGCCGGTAAACGACACCGTGAAATATGCTAAAGAAACTGTAGGGCTGGGCACTTGTATTCCTCAACGTTATGTAAAATCGGAAGAAAAGGATAAAGCCAACTTCCTTTATACAATTACCGCCCCGGGAAATAAATATTTCCTGTATCACACGACTTTCACCTCAATGAAAGAGACATTCGGATATAAAACGCCGGAAGCATGGTTTGCTCATCTCCGCGAATGGAAAGAAGAGCTGGCTCATCCGGTGACAGTGAGAATAAAAGATAACCGCACCAATAAATAGGGTAGAAACAAATACAACTAAACAAAAATTACGAGGTATCTACCAATTTTTCTATGACTCTGCACAAATATTCCTCCTTGTGCAGAGTCTTTTTATTTACCTTTGCCATCAGATAAAACCAACGAATCATTTATATAAATAATCTATCTATAACATGAAACGATTGACACAGACTTTAGCCTTTTGCTTATTAACGGTTTTCACCGCAGTAGCACAGAAGAACTATGTATCTGAAGTATGGGTTTCCGACCTCGGAAACGGTAAATACAAAAATCCGGTGCTTTATGCCGACTATTCCGATCCGGATGCTTGCCGTGTAGGAGATGATTTCTATATGACTTCATCCAGTTTCAACTGTTTGCCGGGATTGCAAATCCTTCATTCTAAAGATTTAGTCAACTGGACAATCATCGGTGCCGCAGTTCCCAATGCCCTCTCCCCTATCGAAACTCCGGAACGGCCGGAACACGGCAATCGTGTATGGGCTCCGGCTATTCGTCATCACAACGGTGAGTTTTACATCTTTTGGGGAGATCCCGATCAGGGAGCTTTTATGGTGAAAGCCAAAGATCCGAAAGGTCCGTGGAGCGAACCGGTCTTGGTGAAAGCGGGAAAAGGTATCATTGACACTTGCCCGTTCTGGGATGAAGACGGAAAAGTATATATGGTACACGCATACGCAGGAAGTCGTGCCGGACTGAAAAGTGTAATCACTATCTGCGAACTGAATGCAGAAGCAACAAAAGCGATCACTCCTTCCCGTATAATTTTCGACGGTCACGAAGCACATCAGACTTGCGAAGGTCCTAAAATGTACAAGAGAAACGACTATTATTATATCTTCCATCCGGCCGGCGGTGTGCCGACAGGCTGGCAGGTCGTATTACGTTCTAAAAACATCTACGGTCCTTACGAATGGAAAACAGTACTTGCGCAAGGTAACTCTCCTGTCAACGGTCCTCACCAAGGTGCATGGGTAGATACTCCTACCGGAGAAGACTGGTTCCTCCACTTTCAAGATGTCGGTGCTTACGGACGCATTATGCATCTCCAACCGATGAAATGGGTGAACGACTGGCCTATTATCGGTATTGATAAAGACGGTGACGGCTGCGGAGAACCTGTTTTGACTTACAAGAAGCCAAATGTCGGTAAAACATATCCTATCTGCACTCCACAAGAAAGTGACGAATTTGATGGGTATACACTTTCTCCGCAGTGGCAATGGCATGCTAACATTAATGAAAAATGGGCGTATTATGCAGGTGACAAAAGCTATGTCAGATTATACTCTTATCCGGTAGTAGAAGATTATAAGAACCTGTGGGATGTAGCCAACCTCTTATTACAAAAAACTCCTTCTGATAATTTTACCGCAACAATGAAACTGACGTTCAGCCCTAACCAAAAGAATAAAGGCGAACGCACTGGACTTGTCGTTATGGGCAGGGATTATGCCGGACTTGTTCTAGAAAATACAGACAAAGGTTTGGTTCTGTCGCAAGTTGAATGTGACAGAGCAGATAAAGGCAAACCAGAAGAAGTGAAAGCCGCTGTTGATCTTTCGCAAAACACGGTTTATCTGAAAGTGCGTTTCAGTTGTGACGGAAAGAAAATCAAGGGTAGTGAAGGCGGACATGACCTCATTGTGATGTGTAATTTCAGCTATAGCCTCGACGGAAAGAAATATGAATCATTAGGTGTTCCTTTCCAGGCAAGAGAAGGACAATGGATTGGTGCCAAAGTCGGTATGTTCTGTACGCGTTCGGCTATTAAAACGAATGACGGCGGTTGGGCAGACGTTGACTGGTTCCGTATTACGAAGAAGTAATCAAAGTATATATAAGGATGAAAAAAGATTGTCCCGCAACTTTCAAGCAGTAGCGGGACAATCTTTTTTATCTTCTTTAAACTTACATACAAGCCCAGCCAAATTTACGAACAAGCTCTGCAAGCAGACTACGGTCTTTTATTGGCAAATTAATGACCACATTCTCGCGCTTCTCTCCAGATAAAACATATCCCTCACCCGGCAATTTATCTTCCAACAATACACTTTCCTTTAATAACGTTTTCTGGTATTCACCCGATTGAAACACAACATCGTAATACTCATGTTCATTTTCAGGCTGTAGATAGAGTAAACGCAAATCGGCTTTACCTGCTAAGAAGGATTCAAGTCTACGTGTAGAGATACGTATTCCCGTATAGCGATAAACCGTCTCATCATCATACAAAAGACAAAGATACAGTGTATCAAAAGCATCTCTTGCCACAAAAAGCTGAGGCACATCACAGAAATCCAGAATTTTGTCTATCCTTAACACATCTTCCATTCCCATAATCAGACTATTTTAGCTTGTAAAACATTAAAATCCTTTGTTCTCCACCAAGAATAATGTGCTATACCAATTTCTTTAACACTCCATCTTTTGGTTCCAATATGACTAAAGCAATATTTGCCTTCTTGAACTTAGGAAGCTTTAATCTTTTCTCCGCTTCTTCCCTCTCTGAAAATAGAGAGACTGCCCTTGTCACACATTCATCTATTCCTAATCCTTTAAAGACCTTATCCGGCTGCATTTTTCTTTGCGAAAAGAAATCTTCTGTTGTAACAGGATTACCATTTGCAATTCTATAATAACAGCCTTCGCACCGCTTCGCATCCGTTGGGGGACATTGTTCAGGCAATGCCTCAAACCATTCTGCATTCATTATTCTTTAGTTTTTCGCAAAGTTAAGCCAATCTGGTAGAATAACAAATATATTTCCGGCTTTGTTGTTCATTCGATATTCTCTAAACTATTGCCTCATTCTTCCCAATCTCATTTTTTTAGTATACCTTTGCAGAATAAAAGATTTAAATATAGAATTAACTATAAACATAAGCCTTAATGAAAAAACTAATAATATTCGATTTGGACGGTACATTATTAAATACTATCGCAGACCTCGCCCATAGCACTAATTATGCTTTGAATAAATTAGGATACCCCACACACGATGTAGAAAAGTATAACTTCATGGTAGGAAATGGTATCAACAAACTCTTTGAACGTGCATTACCCGAAGGAGAAAAGACAGAAGAGAATGTGCTCCGGGTAAGAAAAGAGTTTATTCCTTATTATGATATTCACAATGCAGACGATAGTCGTCCTTACCCGGGTATTTCAGCGTTATTGTCTTATCTGCAATCCGCAGGCATTCAGATTGCCGTAGCCTCCAACAAATATCAGGCCGCTACCGAGAAACTGGTTGCCCACTACTTTCCGGAAATTCATTTCACTGCCGTTTTCGGCCAACGGGAAGGAGTAAATGTCAAACCTGATCCAACAATCGTTTTTGATATATTAAAACTTGCCGATGTACGAAAAGAAGATGTTCTTTATGTAGGTGATTCCGGTGTAGATATGCAAACAGCAGCCAATGCCGGTGTAACCGCTTGCGGAGTGACATGGGGATTCCGACCACGTACGGAACTAGAAGAATTTAATCCGGCATATATGACAGATGTGGCCGAAAAAATAAAAAAAATGGTCTTTTAACGATGATATCCTTACAAGAATAATTATGATTCGGCAAGTAAAACTTCAATAGTCTCAATAAGTTCTCTTGCCGGAGCTTTTATCGTACTGATTTCATCCTCCGATATTGAATAAATGCAATTATAATCCCCTTTTTGCCGTAATTGTTCCATACGCGCCAAAAAACTTCCCAAACGTGCACTAATTTTGCCTGTTTTTATAAAATTCAAGCCAAAGCAAGCTATCAACCCATCATGGGTTTTACATGATAATCCATTTTGTATTAATAAAGCCTGAACAGCATGAAAACAGGCATAATAATATCTATTGGAAGCAATATCCCAATACTTCAGATCAAACATCTCATCTGCTTGTTTCAAAAATACTTTAGCTTTCTCCAACTGTAATATCACCAAAGAATTACGTTCTTCATCTGTCAATTTCATACTAATTCAATTCCTTCCTGCTCTACATTTTTATAAAATGGTGTAATACAACTTGCAGCCCATTCTTTCATCGTATACATAATCGGATTAATTCGCGCTCCCAAGTCCCATCCCAACATAGTTAAGGGAAAGCTTACCTTATCATAATCTTCAGGCTCCAATTTTTCTTTATCTAAGATAATCAAAATATCCCAATCAGAATCAATCCGTGCATCCCCACGAGCTTGAGAACCAAACAACAAAGCCTTGCCACCTTTTGGTAAATGCTCTGTCAATGCCTGCTTAATAGACTCTAATATTTTATTTGTATGACTTTTCATATTCGTCTCCCCTTACTCTTCTACAAATATACAATAAATATCAATACAACAATATGACTTACAAAAAAATCGCTCTTGCTAATTATTCATACTTGGTTCTTATCCATGACTAATATGAATAAAGAATAAAGTCTAATATTACATATTTTCCGTACAAATTTCAATATCACTTTCCTTACAATGCATTTTCTTTGCAACAGGTAAAGAAAGGCTCACCTTTGTGTGCCTAAATCTAAGAACAATAGTAATCTAATTTATTATAAAATGAAAAAGCATCTTATACTATTTTTTGCAGGAGTAATATTGAGTTACGGGAACATAAAAGCACAGACAGTTCCCGATAAAAAAGAAATTCTGAAAGTAACTCTTCATGTGAACGACTATTTCATGAAGAAATATGCCGACTATCGCACTCCTTCCTTTGTGAAAAAAGTAGTTCGCCCCAGTAATATCTGGACACGAAGCGTATATTACGAAGGCTTAATGGCACTCTACTCCATCTATCCCGCAGACGAATATTATCTCTATGCCAAAGAATGGGCGGATTACCACCAATGGGGCTTCCACCGTGGGACAACCACCCGTAATGCAGATAATTACTGCGCCAGCCAAATCTATCTTGATTTATACAACATTTGCCCTGATCCTGAAAAAATACGGAAAACGAAAGCCAATATGGATATGCTGGTCAATACTCCACAAATAAACGACTGGTGGTGGATAGATGCTATCCAGATGGGGATGCCTATATTTGCCAAAATGGGGAAACTTACAGGCGAACAGAAGTACTTCGACAAGATGTGGGATATGTACGAATATACCCGTAATAAACACGGAGAGAACGGAATGTTCAATGTCAAAGAAGGTTTGTGGTGGAGAGACCATAATTTCGACCCTCCATACAAAGAGCCTAATGGTAAAAACTGTTATTGGAGCCGCGGTAACGGATGGGTATATGCTGCTTTAGTACGGGTAATGAATGAAATTCCATCCGATGAAAAACATCGCCAAGATTACATCAATGATTTTCTAACCATGAGCAAAGCACTGAAACAATGCCAGCGTGAAGATGGCTTTTGGAATGTCAGCCTCCACGATCCGTCAAACTTCGGAGGCAAAGAGACTTCCGGCACAGCTCTTTTCGTATATGGTATAGCTTGGGGCGTACGCAACGGTCTATTGGATAAAAAGACCTATCTGCCTGTAATCATAAAAGCATGGAATGCTATGGTGAAGGATGCAGTTCACCCGAATGGTTTTCTTGGTTATGTACAGGGAACCGGCAAAGAACCGAAAGACAGTCAACCTGTCACATATGACAAAGTTCCTGATTTTGAGGATTTCGGAACAGGATGTTTCCTTCTTGCCGGAAGTGAAATCTATAAATTAGACCTCAATATGTAACTGATAAACATACTTATCTTGAATCCGGTCTATCCTGCACAAACCGGATTTAAGATAAGCAATCATATCATTTCGACTAACGAACTACCAGATAGACATTTCCGATAATCCCTGATGGCACCAAAGTATCTTTTGAAGTCGCAATCGTAGGATAAGCATAGGTAAACCGTTCATTTTGTGGTAATGATGCATCACCAATCATTCTGTTCATTAATGAATTTACCACATGTATCTCTAAAGAATTCTCCCCTTCAACTGCCCAACGAGTCAAATCCGTTTCCCAAGGTGAACACCACAAGGTTGAAACTTCATGTCCATTCAGATAAATCCTAGCCAGCGAACCTAATTGATCAAAACTCAACAGGATCTGTTTATCCTTTTCTTTTTTGTCTATATGGATGTTCTTTTTATAAACAGCTGTTCCCGAATAATAAACGATGCCCGGCTCTTTTTTCTTACTCCAATCAGTCAATTGTGTAAAAACCATCTCGCCCGGTCCGCCCCATCTTGGATCAAAGTAAACTTTCCAATCTCCGTTAACAATATACTTCCTTGCTTTATCTGTTGTAAATCCTCTCGCAGGCAAAGCATCATTTTTTCTATCCGAAACTATAATAAACCCGGATTCTCGAGCAGCAAGTGACAATCTTAATGACAAGCTATTTTCTCCAAGTATAGCAGGAAGCGAATAACACTCTCCCGAAACCGGGTCCCAATATTCTGCATATCTCCTGTCTGTCCGTAAATGAATAGAATCACTGAACACATTCTTACTATGATTATTTACAAAATAAATATCAACATCTGGCAAATGACGATGAGTGAAATACATCCTGTCTTCCGGTTCATTTCCACTCTTTAAAATAATGTCCGGACGGATTTCTTCCTTCCGTAAAGCCTCTTCCAAAGTCATCCCCCAATACACATGCCCTTTTCCTAAAGAATGAACTCCACTTTCCTTTTTCCCGGTTCCCCACAAGGCAGTTACCATCTTATCATATTCATTATCATGCATCCGTTCGGCCAAAGATACAGGATATGCAGGACGATCACCATATAACGGAACTCCCTGCTTCACCAAAGCAGCAATATGCCGAAGGGCAGCCAATGTCATTTCACAATCTTTCTGCAGGACCAACATACGATATTTCATACCATCCGGCAATACAATATCTCCATCCAAAGCTTTAGTTCTATTAATCAGGGCATCCGTAGTACACACGTCAAAGTTATATCCCTCCGACATCTCCGGCAAACGATAAGAAAGTAATTTCACAGGCGGATTATCGCCCAGATAAACACATAAATCAACAACGGGAATACCCTTTCGTAAAAGTCCCGCACATCTCGCCTGATAATCCCAAAACGGGCAGCTATAATTCCAATAAGTGTTATTTCTATTCAGGCAATAGTGCCTGCCACCCCCTGTATTGCCAGGAATTTTATCAGTCCAGGGCTGATAAGCAGATGCACATACAACAAATTCATTACTTCCGAAAGCTAATACATAATCAGCCAAATTCTTTAAATCAGCTAACGAATGAGAAAATTTAGCGTCCGTAAACGCCTCGGCAGAAGCCACTCTTTTACCGTAAAGATGAGCAGCGGAAGACGCCTCTTTTATATCATAACTTCCTTCAGTTTGATAAGCCCAAAACTCTCCCTGTGGTTTCTGCACCCTACCTTTCGCCTGAATATTATCGCCTACAATATTCAAAGCATTCCCGATAGCCTGTGCTGTAAAATCAAGGCCAGCATCGAGGCATAGGCTATCTAACGTACCATAATAACGATCAGATATTAAATCGGCAATAGTGCGTCGCATATCATATAGAAAACGGTCTGAAACTTCAGCAGAACCGACAACATATCCCATCAAAGCAGGAAGATAAGGATGGATATCATACCCCTTGCGTTTCATGAATTCCTGCTCGAATCCTGGAGTCCAGTTCTGCGCCCCCGCTTCATGGCTATCCATTATCATTCCGGATGGCGGACAACCTCTGACCGACAATGAATCATAAATGACTTTAAAATAATTTTTCCACTGAACAATAGCCGCTTCCGCAGACATCTTATCACATTCCAAACCTTTTAACCCGGTACGTCCATGCTTGGTATATCCTCCCTGTGATTCGTGGGCAAATCTCATTATCATCCATTCCCCTTGTGGAACATTCCAGTTCAAAACTCCATTTCCATCGACCAGTTTTGTCAAATCAATAACATCAGCCGGATTTATCGCATCTGTCGAAGGTAAAGATGGTCTTTCTTCATTTTCTATAAAGTCCGAATTAAAACCGGCTTTATCTTCCCAATTATTCACTTTTTCTTGTGAAGAAAGCAGTAATCCTCCAATCAATAATTTCGAATATCGATTCTTACTATCTGCCCAATCATGCAGATGAATCCTGAAAAAGCGGCTTTTGACCTCCGGAAAAGTTACCGTATGTTGCCTGCACTTTGTCGACACCCCTTGGTAAACAGGTTTCAACTTACAAACTTTTTTATAATGCAAACCGTCATCCGAAGCCTCCAATTCCCCCATATCGGGCAATGCTTCATACATAGCTCCATAAAACTGATCGGATGAATGACCGGGAATATTCATGGCACATGTACGCGCTTTTCCTCTGGGGTTAGCACTATAAGTAAAACTCCGGGCTGAAAAAGGACTCCTAAAATCCATTTTTATATATACAGATTCTCCCGGAAGTAGTCTGGGCATTTCAACCAACTTCCCATTCTCAACAAATAGAGATTCAAGGGATAATCCTTCCATATTAGAAGACAATTCCGGTTTCCTGCTTATACTCGTTTCCACAGTTCCAGTAACAGGAAAAGCGATGACTGCAAAATCCCAAAATTCAGATTGTGATGTAGGTAAAGGAAGACGACCGGAAAACCGGCAATTTCCACTGACAACTGTATCGCTGGCAACTACCTTTTGCATACTAAGTTTCTTCGTTATCCAAGGGCCTCCGGCTACATAACCGTTAGAGACATTCACCTCAAATGTCAATCCCAACCTTTTAGCCTCGGATGCCGAAAAAATCAGTTTCTCCCACCAGTCTTTCGAGAACACGGGAGAAGCATCAGTTCCTTTCCCGTGCACCTGATCGTAATACACCACTCCTCCGATTCCGGCCTGCTTAAACGCTTCCAAATCAGCAGTTATTCCTTCCTTTGTGGTCTCCGTTTCACCATGAAACCACCATAATTTAGTGCGGGCTGAATCATTTGGGAATCTAAATTCCTGCCGTAGCAAATCTATATTTCCCTTCTCTTGCTTAACTGAAGAATGCCCGCACAAAACTAAAAGTCCCCCTAACAACAGGGTCCTGTAGAACATCTTCATATTGTATAATAAATTACTTTTTAGAATCGCTTCTCTCCCCTTTCTGGTAAGCAGAAGGAGATACTCCAAACTGTGCCTTAAAACATTTACTGAAATAAAGAGGATCATTAATACCCACTTTATAAGAAACTTCCGCAACAGTCAGATCCCTTTCGGTCAAAAACAATTCAGCAGCCTTCTTCATTCGTACGACACGCAAATACTCATTCGGTGAGTATCCGGTCACGCCCCGTAATTTCTTATAAAATACAGTTCGTCCCATCCCCATCATCTGCGCAAATTCATCAATAGAAATGTTGTATTGAGAATAAATCTTTTCCACCACAGCCACCAACTGATCTGCAAACTCCTTATCCCGGTCCGTGTTACATAAAGCAGGGCGTACCACCCCCGGTTCACTGGAAAATTTCTTCCGCAACTTTTCGCATTGCTCTATCAGTCGGAACACCTGCGCAAGCAAAAGCTTAAAACTAAATGGCTTTGCAACATAAACATCCGCTCCCGCTTCAAGTCCTTCCAGGTGCTTATCCGGTGAAGTCAAGGCAGTCAGCAGAATAATAGGAATATGACTTGTCGCAAATTCAGTTTTCAGTTTCTTTGTCACTTCGAAACCGGTCATCCCGGGCATCAATACATCGCAGATAATCAAGTCTGCGTCATAGTTGCATGCCTTCTCAAATCCGGATATTCCATCCGCAGCCACTTCTACTTCAAAATAAGCACTAAGCTCCTCCTGCAGGAACCCACGAATATCATTATCGTCTTCGATGACTAATATTTTATGTTTTCTTGACGTTGTGATTGTCTTTTCATGTTCCTGACATTCCTCTGAAAATTCCTGCAAATGGTGAGTCTGCATATTCGCTTCTTCCAACAGGAGATTGCCGGGAACCAAGAAGTCTTTTTCCGAATAAACAGTTTTATCAGTCGGAATACATACCGTAAATACGGAACCTCCCCCTTCATTATCTTTATATTCAATCGTTCCCTTATGCACCTGCACCAATTCATGGCTCAAATGCAACCCTACTCCAATGCTATCTCCGGAGAAACTACTTTGCATAAAACGTTTAAACAATTCTCCCTGCTTTTCTTTAGGAATACCTACTCCGGTATCCGCTACCTGAATGTATAAACACTTCTTCACCTCATCCACATTCACAGAAAACAGAATTGTCCCACCCGAAGGAGTATACTTAAAAGCATTTGAAAGTAAGTTATACACCACCTTATCCAAATTACCTTTATCAATAAACATTTTATAGGATGGTACAGACGGCAAAAAGCGGAAATCCATATTCTTCTGTTCTGCTACGTCACTGAAACTTAAATATATTTCGTACAGGAAAGCAACTACATCAGTTTCCTGCAGAGAAAGAGCCAACTTGTTGTTCTGCATTTTTCTGAACTCCAGCAACTGATTAATCAGCCTCAACATACGTTGTGTACTTTTATCCATAACTTTCAACGGATGCAATAAGGCTTGTGGAATATCATCCGTCCGGTACATTTTCTCCAATGCTCCTTGGATCAATGTAAGCGGAGTACGGAATTCATGAGAGATATTTGTGAAAAATACCAGTTTATACTCTGTCAGTTGTTTTTCAACATTGATGCGGTTGCGCAACCTATTGAAATTAAAAATGATACGATATGTAAAGTACAAAGCTATTAATATCAGGATGAAATATCCGAGCATAGCCCAATTCGTTTTCCAAAACGGAGGCACGATAACAATCTTCAAGGTTGTTTCGGTATCATTCCAAATACCGGCACCATCACAATATTTCACATGGAAAATGTAACTGCCCGGCTCCAGATATTTATAAGTGGCAAAACTTAACGAAGACGGAACATTCCATCCCTTGTCATAGTTTTCCAGCCAATACATATACTTGATTTGACCATTATCCGAATAATCGAGAGTAGAAAAATCAAGCATAAAAGAATTCTGGAAATATTTCAATGTAATCTTATCCGAATAGGCTAAAGATTCTTGCAAAGGAGAACCCGGCATATTAGGCTTCACCTGAATTCCATTAACGGACAATCCTGTGATAACAATAGGAGAAAGCAATCTCTCTGTTGGAATCTTCTTCGGGTCAATAATCGTCAATCCGTAGTTTGTTCCAAAAATCAGTTTACCGTCTGCACCCATACACGCACTGTTCTCGCTATACACATTTCCTAATGTATAAGATGAGAAAAAATAATTCTCGAAAGAATGGCTGTTGGGATTGAACCTTGAAATTCCATATTCCGTAGCAATCCATAATTGTCCCGAATAATCTTCTAAAATAGATTGCACCATATTATTAACCAGTCCTTCCGCTATTCCATAATGTGTATATTTCAAAGACTGACAGTCGTCTGACAGTTCGCATAGATTCAGCCCGGCACCCGAAGTACCTACCCACATGCGCCCTTTGCTATCACGAAACAGGCAACGAATCTCATTGCTGCAAAAATTGCCATCAGTGTAGCTGAACAAATGATAGTTATCTTCATTAGCAATCAATGAGTCAGGGTGGAATATGCAGATACCTTCACTTGTGCCCATCCATATCATCCCTTTCTCATCTTCTGCCATTACTCTGACTATCCGTAAGCCATACTTCTTTCCTTGAAAGAAACGACGGAACTTATATTGTCCTTTTTCCGTTGATTCTGCCAGATCCAGTCCTCCTCCAAATGTTCCCACCCACATACGATCTTTCTTATCGCGAAGAATGGAATAAATATTAGAATGAGATAAGGCAAAAGGATTAGACGGATCCGTTTTATACCACGTATCTCCTATTTTTAGTCCGTCTCCCCGGGTTCCTATCCATATATTCTCCCGACTATCTTCTGAAATCGCATAAATATTATAGGGCAAATAATGATTATCTATCTTAGTTTTCAGATGAGAATCATAATTATACAATCCACCTCTACGGGTTCCTACCCATATATCCCCATTCGACATTTTAGTCAGTAACCGGATTGTATTCGAACGGTCAAAAACATCCGGTGATTCTGGATAGACATGTGTAATGCCTTTATTTGAAATGGAAATATGAGACAAACCGGAATATTCGGAGCTTACCCATATTCCTCCTGTTCTGTCTTTCATCAAACATAACAAAAAATCTGACCCTATAGGTCCTGCATTCTTCCCTTCGGAAACAAAGTGTTCCAACCGATCTTCCTGAATATCGTAGGTGAAAAGTCCGTTTCCATAAGTTGAAATCCACACAATCCCCCGGTCATCACGCACCACATGATAGCGTTCATAATCTATATATTTCATCTTCTCTTCAGGAATCAGTTGAAAATTCTTTATTTCTCCGCTCTTCGAGTTTATATAATAAATTCGTCCAGTGTTATTGTAAGCCCAACAATCTCCATAATTGTCATGAATCACTTTTCCATTATTTATTTTCAATTCCCGGCAAGGAGTTATTTGAAAATTCTGAAAATCAAATTCATATACCCCTTCGCTGGAAGTAAATATAACCCATTTATCTTTTATCAATGAATGTGTACTGACAGATGTATTACCGGCAATAGCAGACAGCGACGCTAAACAGTCTATTTTTTTCGATCCATTTACACAGCGATACACATCTCCACTCTTTGTCAGAAAATACATATCCTCTCCATGAGGGAAAGAAGAAGAAAAATTCAATTTCCTATCGATAAATTCAACTTTCCCTTTATAAACAGACGCAAGTCCCTGCATGGTACCAATCCAGATCCTGCCACTAGAATCTTCATTTATAAATTTAATCCGGTCATCGGGCAGGTTTCCAAATTTCGTTCTAAACTTCACAGAGGTCATAGTCCGATCGTCCTCACAAACAATTTGACGCACACCATTCCTTCTATGCCAAAGCCACACATCTCCATTAGAGGACATAAATATTTCTGAATAGTTCTCTCCATCACTTCCGGTACCGGTAAAATCTACAAAACAAGCTTTCTGTAGATCATAACAGCTGAATAATTCCGGCACAGTCTTTATCCACAAAAAACCATTCTTATCCTCTGCCACATGTTTTATTCTGTTATCTGCTAAAGAAATCCGATCGTGTTTCCCGCTTTCCAACTGATAAGTAAGAAAAGTATTTCCATCATAACGGGTCAATCCGTCTAAAGTACCCAACCATAAGAACCCTTTACTGTCCTGAAACATGCATCGTACAGAATTACTAGGTAGCCCATCACTGGTTCTCATTTGTTTGGAACTAAGTTCAATATCAGCATACAAATCCGATAAAGAAAAACTAAACAAAACGAAAAGGCATAATAATTTATATTTCATATAGTGCTTTGGGTTATTTTGATTGCTGGTTACAAAGATACATCTTTTGCACTGCAACATAGAATGTAACACTATGAAAAAGTAAAATCTCCATATAAATTTATTCTTTAATAATACACTTCCCACGATTTATCCCCTCTGCATTGATCGTCATTTGTCGACAAGTAGCATTATTATAAAAACTAACGTTCACTTTTCCATTATTATCAGTCCTCACATCAGGATTCCAATACAAAGTTCGACGAAAATCTATATCTCCCGGAACAGTATTACTATGATTTACCTGATAGAATTCTCTTACAGGAGAAAAGGCTTTGAAAAAAGTATAACGCATTCCCTTCTTATACTTGTCATGCAACACATCGTTATATAAACGGACGATGAATAATACCAGCCTTTGGTTAGCCTGAAAAACAGCATCATGTAAATGTCTCATACTATAAAAATCTGATGTCGGATCACTCGGAGGATAATAGCCATAATTACTATCTATGTTTCTCACTATCCAAGCCCGAAGATTTCCATCATACACTTCTATTGTTTTTATATTCTCTATCGGATGATCGGAAGCACCGATGCCCTTTCGCGGATTAACAGAACCTCCACCATCTAAAATATAACAAATAGCACTATTAGCATACGTATACGCAGTATCTACCATGTTTACCGCAGAAATATTTCTTTCCATATATTCCCCCAATGTTCCTGGATAATCCTTCCCTTGATCCATCAGCCTACTAATATCCTTTTCCACATCACAAACCAGATCCGGAAATATCTCATTCTTTATCTGTTTTTTCTTTATCACCACTTGGGGAAGATTCTGTATCATACCTAAAACATTACTATTGGCCAGACTATCTGAAGTGTCTGCAAAAACAATAACCGTATCCTTCACCTGAAAGTCCGAAATAGAATAACTGCGGGCTTCCGGACTAAAAAGGCGGTCGAGCATAATCCTGCAATGTTTCGGTTTGCCTTTCGAAGTCACAGAAAGAGCCAGCTGCCATTCACCGTCTACTGCCGCATGATCCGGCAACAGGAAATGGAAACGCCCTTTTTTGTCAGTTTTGCAATGACCATGGAAAGAAGCACTATCCTTAACAATCCAAAATACAACATCCACATTCGCTTCCACCTTATTCTTGAGTAAAGATTTCACTACACCACTCACTGGTAAACCCTCTTCAGCATAATGTGCCACATGAAAAGGAGATACCCCCGCCATCACCTGCCAATTGTAACGGCGCCACCCCTGTACCATCATCAACAAGTCCAACTTCATACGATTACTACGGTCGTCCGTCCCGAAATATTGCATCGGATGAGCGATGTAACCTCGTATTTCAGAAGAGAGCAACAAGTCTGTCAGGATATTCTCATGATAACCAGTATGAATTTCTGTGCCGGCATCACGCACAGACAATGAAAAACTGCCTGACACAGGATTACCGGACAAATCTTTCACAGCAAGTGATAATCTCACCTTTTCTAAAGGTTTATAGAAAGGTTTATCCGCCTCCACCGTAACACAGCAATATTCTAACGGAGCACGATTAAAAGCCAAACGGTCTGCCAAAATTTTGCCATCCTGATTATAAAGAGTAAATTGAAGGCAACCGGCAGGAAGTTTTCCTTTATCCAATTGATAAATATAAGGTTTATCACCCAAAATTAAAGCTTCTGCTGAATAAACTGTACCACGACATGATACAGAAACGGCTAAAGTATCAGCCGGCAAGTCCGGAGATTTTTGCAGATGTACCTGATAAGTCTCTGCATCCAAATCTGTCACACGCATCACATATCCTGAAGAAATAATGTTTGAAAAAGAAAAGTCATATTTCTTTCCATCATAATCGGCTACAATTTTATATGTAGTCTTATCAGGAATCATTTCAAAAAATCCCATACCTTGGTGATAAGTGGAGAAATATGAAACCAGTTCACCGGAAGAATCATATACCGCACCTGTTATATTCAAATCTTCTCCATTCTCTCCTGTAGCTTTGAAACCGATTCTCGAACGTAACCCAACCACAGCATTTCCTCCTTCAGGATAAAAGGAAAGGTTGACTTTCTTAGCTTTTGTGGTCTTTTTACGTTCGTCTTTCAAGCCAAAACCACTATCCATCTTCCGATCAGTATAATACCCTTCTATTTCCGGAGAATCATAAACAGGAAATACACGAGAAAAAATACAATCGTCACCAAAATTCAACATACTTCGAGTGTAAGCACGAACTTCATAGAACCCACTATGATAACGGGAACTCAAGGCAAATTCACCATGACATTCGCCATTTTCAAGCTTTAATTGGCGGTCATCCACTACCATTCCTTGTGGAGTCAACAGCTCTACATGTAACACTTTGCTTAAAGTTGTGGGACGAAGTTGCTCTGCAAATACCGCATAAGCCTTAAACCAGATAGTATCACCCAAATAATATCCGGTATTGTCAAAATGAAGATACACCTTTTCTTGAGGGTTCAGTTGGTTGAATTGATTTATCGCTTTTACATAGCCAGGTAATGAACGGACACTTATAGATTGGGCGTATAATGGTGGAACTATTATAATATATAATAGTAAAATAGCGAAAATTGCTTTTATTTTAGTTATGTGTTTCATGACTTTTTAAGATTTACACAAGCAAAACTAGCCAAAAGGAATAATGAATACAAAAAACTTAGCAGGCTATTTCGAAACAAGGATTATTATCCATATTTATGTCATTTTTTCCATATACAGACCAATGATTTGCATTGGTTTATAATCGGTACGGTTTTGAACAATTCAATGCTTTTCTCTATAACATAATTCTTCCATCTCCTTCACTTTTCTCTGTTTCTTCGATAAATAAGGAGTTTGCAGGTGAATAGTCGGTCTTTCACCTTCTCTTCATCGTGAATCAAATCGTAAGCGTCTCCGCGATTCTATATAGTGTATTAAAATAAAAAGGCTAATGA
>NZ_QVLZ01000025.1:0-7466 GCF_003435205.1 Bacteroides sp. AF32-8BH
TAGTGTACTGCTTGTCCGTATATCTCTCCGTCCGTGAAGCCGTTACAACCGCTTTTCTGCACATAGTTCAGAATGTAGGTTACGCAATCGTCAATGTTCTTGGCTGGATTGCGGTAGTTCTTCGCAAAGAGCGTGTCTTCCTCCGCACGTTGTTCCAAATACATCTGTATCGTTCTCTTGAAATGGTCTGTTCCTTTCATATCGCTGTCGTTTTTATGAGTTGTCAAATAGTATGTTTCAAAATCTCCCTCCAATAAATCGGCTCAACCTCGCTCAATAGGAAGTCTATAAAGTCCTTCCGTGCGTCCTTGTTCAGTTCGTGGTAGAGTCCACGGAAGACGGACATATTGCCGTTGAGGTATGTTTCCACCATGTACTCGAAGATGTTGCCCACCTCGTAGTATCTGCATTGTTGCTCCACTGTCTTGCTTCTTCTCTTTGCCATGTCGGTAGGGATTAAAGGGTGAATAACCAAAGAATGAAGCCGAAGAACAGGATAACGGAAAGAATAGCCACGATTACCCCTATTGCCACTCGGAACACTCCGTTTATTATCTCTCTGACGATGTACCAAATGATGCCGGACACCCAAAAGGCGGTGCGCATGATTAGGGTGCATATCGCAAGCCCTATGTATTGCGCCATTTGTCTGAAATTTACCGTTGCTGTCATAGCCGTATCATTTGTTAAGTTCCACGATGCTGTCTATCCTGCCGTATAGGAAACTGCGGAGTGCGGTCTTGTCGGTAGCCTTGTATTCCGCCCAATGTCCATACTGCTTTACAATGTAGGTTCGAAGAATGTCGGAAAAGTCAAACATCCAACCTTGCAAGGGTACTGCGCTCTTGAAATAGGTGTTGCTGTTCACGTTGCGTGTAAGCCAATCCTTTTCCTCTCGGCTCAATTTCTCACCATTGTTCAGTTTGGTGCGAAGTCCGTACACCTTGCTGCCTTGCAGGTTCTCCAAACTTGGTACTTCCCATGCCACGAATTTTGTTGCTATTGCCGTTCTCATATCCGTTTTGTTTTTGATTTTTTGTTTTTTAATGCGGATTCAAGAGCTGAGGGAGTTGAGTTTCAAACTATCTTATCTGCTTCTCGTTTATCCGACATTTTTTTTAATGCGTCTTTCTGTCGCATCGGTCGTTTTCGTTTCGGGTGCTTAAAAAGGTAGGGATTAGGGAATGCAAGGTTTTTCGGAAAAATACTACCCGAAGGGCTGGAGATTTTTCCAGAAAACAGGAGGCTTGACCTTGCTTTCCCGTACAATCCCGGAGTTACCTTTGCACCCAGCACGAAAATGACTGCCTGATGCGGCTCACTGAAAGGCGCGAAAATGGAGGTAAACGGAAGTAGAGGCAGATTAGACAGGAAAACTTCAAAAGAGAAATCCGTGAAAAAGACATCCCCAACAGAAAAGAACATAGCCGGTAGCGTGAAACCGGGCAAACCATCGGCAAGGAAGTATGTTTTTATCTGTTTGGCCAAACGTGTTTGGTCGGATGGATAAAATAATTCTTCCCGGTTTGTCTGCCGTGAGTGACGGCTTGTTCCATTTATGGAATGTGCGGTCATACACGGCTTTCCGCTTCCGGCTCAAAAGGACAACGAAAAAAGAAAAATCGTCAAAACCCCGTAAAAGCACCTCTTTGGCATAAGCACAAAAGAAAGGGGCCTTGTCTCATCAGTCTAAACTATTGTTTAGGCGTGAGGCAAAGCCCTTTTCTCCGCTTATGCGGCAGTCGGCACACGTTCGTTCAAAATCTTTTTGGGCGATGGTGTGCTGACGGATAAAATCGCTTTTACGGAAAAACTTGTGTGAGAAGAAAAATCAGGAGATTCATTTCTAAATCTCCCGTTTTATTGTTACTTTTGCATACGAAGAGTTCTTTGAAGGTTACGCAACGCACAGAAGAATAATGCAGTAGATAACTAACTAATTCGTAACCTATTACTATTATGAGCGATTACCCAATGCTCATTTCCAATAAATTACACTCTTTTCGTAACTTCGTATAACAATAACACATCCCACGATTACTTTGAATATCTTTTTCATTTGATACGTTTTTTACCGCTGTACATTTCCAGTGCACGCTCTACGAGTAAGTTCTGATTCCTGTCATCCAAATTGGCAAAAAATTCTTCTACCGCTCCATAATGACCATTTTGACTATTATATTCACGCCACTTGTTCCATAAATGTCTCCATCCACATTCGGCTTTTTCAAAAGCAACAGCACATTCGTGCTCATCCCAGCAATTCCACATATAGTAGAAGAAACTGGCTATATCATTCTTTTTTACCATTATCTTTCACATCAATCATTATAAACTTGAAATATTTCCAACTCTCCAATACAATACTATATTGCTTCTCATCCTCTAGTTGGTACATGGTACCATCTTTCAATGTTAGGAAGTAAGTGTTTCCATCTATCCTCACAGTCTTCTCCACGCGCTGTATGTTTCCTGTAAATACCCTTATAGTTTTGGCATTTATCGCAATACAGGAAAACAACAGGCATATAACTACCAAGATTCTATAAAATTTACTACCAATTGCAGTAGCTACTTTGATATACTTTTTCCGCTTATATACCACAACATACTTCTTCATAGATTTACGCTTTAAATAAATCATACACAGTTTTCCGTTTCACGGTAACATTTTGAGATTTAGGCAAATAGAATGTCATACTTGCACAAGAGGTAGAAATAACTTTTACGCTCGTTCTTTGGATTCTTGCTCGTTTCATGCTTTATATTTTAAAGGTTTACAATCAGACACAAAAATGGCACGCACTCAAAAGTACATGCCACAATTAAAGTGGGTAACAAAGACTCGCACTTCTTGCACGCTACGCTTCCACGTTCGTTTTACCCATAGAAATAGCACGCCTGTATTCACCTCCAGACGTGCTATATATGTTATGACTTACCAGTTTTTATTTATGCAGCCATTCGCGCATCATATTCCGCACGCTTTTGAGCATTTCCCAGAACTTCCCATGCTGCATTTACCTCTTGCATCTTTTCATTGGAACCACCGGCATCAGGATGAGCAGATTTAGCAGCTTGTTTGTATGCAGCTTTAATTTCCGCTTCCGTAGCATCATGCTTCACACCCAAGATTTCATAATAGTTAGCGGCTTTTGCGACTACTTCTTCAAAGTTCAAACGGAATTTCAGAGCATCGAAAGACGCTTTTGTAGCAGCATGGATTTTCTTCTTAAAATCACGCGCTGCACAATCCAGGTCTTTCTTTGTAGGCACCAAACCAATACGGCTCCATACACTTCCCTCAACATCCCACTTCTTTGACACTTTGCAATCACTTGTACGCACTATGATTTCAGCCGGTGTACCGCTACGCAATTTGGATGCAATACCACCATTATCCTCACGCAGCCCAGCTTCCACCGCTTTCACAGTCCAGAACGTAGCTACCACATTCTTCCACACGCGGAAAATCTCGTCCTGTGTCTTATCCTTTGGCGTGTATTCATCACCGGCAAAATTCAGTCCTGAATAATGCGTTTCTCCGTCACGGTTTACACTCTTATACACCAAAGTTACGCCTACCAACTCATTTGCGTTTAAGTTCTCAAATTGTACACTGTTATACCTACTAATTGTTCCCATGATTACTGTTTTTAGGAATTTTCTGCAATAGCGCATTGTAGGCAATCGGGGAATCGAACCCCGACCTACCAAAATAGGAACGCAATCGAAAACGTTTACACGCTTTCGATTGCGTTAAAGCCCAATCAGAGCATACTGGACATTCACCTATCCAGCACACTCTATGTACAACTTTTTGCCCGTCACTAACAGCGCAACGGAGCCGTGCGCCCTGTGTATGAGTGCTCACCAACTGCAACCAAACCGATTGAATTGCAGCTTTTTACATACGCTTTCGCCTATGTGGTAGGTAATTTCCATCGTTACCGTTAAAGCACACTTTTGGCATACACTTCTTCACTGTTAGGGCTGCGTTGCGTTGGTGATTACATATATACGCAAGGGCATATATCTTTCTCAGTTCGCATTAGGGGCAGATTTTCACACCTTTGTGTAAACATCCGTTTTTCGGTATGCAGTCGGCAACTGGGCACAACTATGGCACAAAGTTTACACTTTTCCCTTTTGCTGCATGGAGCTACGCACCTATGGCACGCTTTTGTAGCAGACTTATGTATATAGCTCCCCCATAGTGCCAGCGACGGTTTGCATGACAATCTTTAATAACTGACCATTACAGTTATGGGTATTCTTTTCCCGTTCACAAAACATCCCGTTTTATGTCTGGGCGTGCGCTTTTGCTTTCGCTTTCGCACTCCTTTTGCTTTTATGTATTACTTTCTTTTGTCCGTTTCTTACTTCTTGTTTTTACGGTTATTAATTACGTTTATTATCTCGTATCTGTTTGCGGTTTTCGCTTTTTGTAGGTTTACAGATAAAAACCAAAACGGAAAGTAAACACTTTATCAAGTAGCCGTTATCTTAACTTGACGTTGCAAAGATATGGCAACATTTTGATATACACAAATAAATAATCAATTAATTTCATTTTAAGACTAAAATAATTTGTAAACATTTGATTTTCAACAATATACAAGCAAACAATAAATAATACCACTTATAAATACCTGAAAATCAAAAAGATAAATCATCCCAACACGTGCGCGTGTGTGCGTGGTTACTTATTTAGGGCAAATCGTGACACACATACACACATACGCACACATATACGCGCGCGAGATGTTGTTACCTGGATGCAAAAAGGAACGGGAACAAATCACATACACAAAAGGGTAAATTTGTAATAATTTCAAAAGAGTATCAAAAACAAAAGAATAGGCAAAACAAAGAACAAAAGCACATTTGTTTCACTTTTGTATATTAGTGAAACAATATAATCAACTGATTTACAGAAATATAACAGCAAAAATATGAAAAAAAAGAAGGCAGAGCCGGTCAATTCTGGAGCGGATACCATATATATAATCCGACCTGATTTTTCAATCTCGTTTTTTCAAAAGTCGATCATAGTATAAAAAGCCAATTCTCTTCCAGACCACGTTATTCAATACAATAAAATTATCTCCAATTTCTAACATTAATTTTATAATATATCGAATCTGGAAGTAGAGATTTTGTAATTATCCCAGCATCAATTTATTAACTTTATTTTTCTAATACAGAGAAATAATTATTTCCCAATATATTCAAATTGACAACGATATAAAAATTCAATATATAAGTTTTCTGATTTTTTCCAGTCACCTATTTTTTCAGTCTCGTTTTATGGTAATTAAGCTAAATTTTTATATCCAAATTGATGTTTATCAAAAAATCATATTACATTTGCCTAACAATTGATTATTTTATCCAAATATGAAAACTAAAAAACAAGTAGAGCATTTTCTAAGAAAAAGAAAATATAAGTCTGAAATTGATTTTAAAGGAATCAGTTCTTATTGCAAAACAGAATATAATATTAAGCTGCATGTACCTTCCAGTTATTCAGACGATCCTGAATCTCTCGATTACGCTACATTTGCCAACTGGTTTGACAAAGGATTTGGAGCTGGAGATGCAGTAAAATGGAACGATTCTATAGGTTTGGTACAAGAAGGGAATGTGAATACAGTTTTAATATGCCTTAGAATTGACGGAAACACGCCTAATTTCGACAAAATAACAATTCCTGTAGACATTATAACCCCAGCCGGAGAAAATGCTTTAAATCGCCTCTATTTAGTTTTAGATGAAAATGGCCAGGAATTTGGCAACCCATTTTTCGTAATAAGCGATAAATATATTCCCAAATCATGTGATTTAGTATGCTTCCATAATCATAAAACTGGTCAAGAAGGATATGGGGTAGTAAGACTTGTAGATAAATCCTCTGGAGACATTGTTATGTATTGCTATGTTATCAAAGGGGAACCAGTTAAATACAGCATGAACGAGTATTTGGGAAAAATAGATGATTTTTCGTTCACAACTTTCAAGCCAGCGGATTATCAAAGAAAGGCTCTGGATGTAGAATTAGCTAAGGTCGGTAAAACATGGAATCATTTTCTAAAACGAATTGAGCCTTTGAACATGAAAGTAGCTACAGGAGAACGATACTGGTATATTACGGATAAGATGCAAGTTACTTCAGATGTGGAAAAAGGAACTGTAACAAGCAATAAACGTTATCTGGCAGGCAATTATTTTCGAAGAGAGAAAGATGCGATTAGAATACTGTCTGAAGAAATAGAAATTAGAAGAAACTTTTTAGCCGAACCCGAAATAAGATAATCAAGTCCGGCTAAGGAAAAGGATTCTGAAAGGTGGCAAAAGACTTCATGGTTGTTCTGCCATCTTTTTGTTATAAAGCTCTTCCACATCACTTGCCTGATTTACTTGCACGTTATAGTTTATAATCTTATCGACTGACAACTGTTGAGGATGAAGTTTAACTGTATTTTTTTGAGGAAGTTCTTTCCATAGGGTTCTCAAATCTTCCACAGGTACCTTCGATTCGTTCGAGAAACGTTTAAGCAAATCTTCATAAGCTGCTTTTGTCACTTCCGATGGACGAGGTTGCTGATTGCTCTCCCGTTCTTTCACGAACTCAATCATAAGCCATATTGCATATTCGGCATCTGTTAACATGTTCGTATCTTTTTCGGCGACTTGCCGGATAGATTCAAGAAATATTAATCTGGAGGTTCGGTCCTCTACTCCTTTCCGTTTAATTTTTCTGGAAGATGAAGGGGATTGATTGATGTTTTTAATTTTACTGGGAGTCACATAACATACAGGCTCTCCATTCTGCATCTCAACATCGAATCCAAAAATATTCTTCATGTCTTGTTCCGAAAGAGAGAAATCCGGATTGATAGTTTTTAAATCATTCCAAGCACGGTAAAGAATATCTTTGAAATATTCAGCTGGAATGTAATTACCTGGAGAGTCTTCATCATATTGCAAATATCCCCAAACTTCTCTTATTGCCATATCAAAATCATTATCGGCAAAATCTGGAAGGTTGATGATGGTTTCAAAATCAGAAGAAGAAAGATCTGGAAAAGATAAGTCACGAGAATTGAACCATTCCAAAATCTTCATATCAGTTTCTTTATTAAACTCACTTCGTTCGTTATGATTCTCTTTATTCTCTATATTATCTATATATATCTTATTCTGTTGTTCAATATGAGCGGACCCTCGTTCAATATGAACACACCCCTGCTCATATTGAGCGCACCCTCGTTCATATTGAGCGGACCCCTGTTCATATTGAACGAGGTTAGATTGCTCTTTGACTACATTTTCTGATAGTTTTTCTATGTCTTCACCTTTTTCTTCGTCTATTTGCGAGGGTGTGTTCATATTGAGCGAGGGTGTGTTCATATTGAGCGAGGGTGTGTTCATATTGAGCGAGGGTGTGTTCATATTGAGCGAGG
>NZ_QVLZ01000025.1:7476-99228 GCF_003435205.1 Bacteroides sp. AF32-8BH
AGCGAGGGTGTGTTCATATTGAGCGAGGGTGTGTTCATATTGAGCGAGGTGTGTGGATATTGACGAACGACATCGTTCAATATGGTCAATGGAATCGCTGAAATTGGACGTACCTCGCTATTTAAGCACAAGCCTCGCAGATATACCCATCCTTTATCTGATATTTGAGAACTTACTTTATGTATTGCTCGTATCTCACTCCAATTTACATAGAATGTGCAAAGTGCCCCTTTATTTTGAGAACAGCTGATAAGATTAAGTTGCTTCAAGGTATCTATTGCCCGGCGTACTGAACTAATAGAAGTTCCCATGACGTCAGCTAGTTCTTTGTTGGATATGGCGCATGTTGTCTTATCTCCATCCGTATAGCCTCTTCGTAACAGATGAAATAAAATCATAAAGCCATCACTGGATGTTAATGTTGCCATTGCGTATGGGATGCACTTCCAGTGGTTATCGAATTTATCGGAAAACGTACTCATTTACTTGTATCATCTTTTATATAAAAACTAATAATCTGCCCTTTAACCATCTGTTTGGTAAGACGGAAACCTATTTGTTTTGCAAATCGTCCTATGCGTTGATTATTGGGTGCATACGGAAATCTTTCAGCATAACATGTTCTCATATCTTCTACAGAAACCCTGTTTTTATTTTCTATATCCATACTTTTATTAAATTAGTTCGTTATACATCTATTTATTATTTCTCTTCGTTTTGACTTGGCATATTATTTTGTTGGCACAAGTTAAGTTGATTTTGGCTCAACAATTCATCGCATGTCCGTTTAAAAGGACAATCTTTACAAGCTGTATTCTGTGCAACCACAATGGTTATAGCCGCGATTGAGACAAGCGACAATACAATTAAAAGAATAACAATCATTTTATTTCAAGTTTTTTGTCATTAATATAAAGTCATATTTTAATGGATCCTCTGCATCCCATTGGCGATAAACATGAGTGAGTTCCATAACAGCCTTCCAGCTCTCTTTAGGATAAGATATAAGCCCCATACGTTGTGCTTGCTGCGCAACATGGGTATCCATAACAGCGTATAGTTTTTTAGGTTTGATTAAGTCAGTCTGCCATACTCCTAAATCTATTTCATCTTTACGAACCATCCAACGCAATAGCATATTAATACGTTTACAAGCAGAGTTACGATATGGACTTCCAAGACGGGCCGGTTCACACCAATTACATAGCGTGAGTAATAAATCATCAAGTGAAATGGGATGTTTTTTTAAATATTCCTGAATAGAATCGTGTTTACTGTAGAAGCATCTTAATTGATGACACACCTCTTTAAATATTTTTCCTGTAAGAGTACGGTAAATACTACATTCGTCCGGAATATCATAAAAATCACCCAATTTAATATATTTACCTGGCTCCCATCCACATACGTTCATCAACTTCTCTGCACAATATATTATATGACTACGTTGTCCCCATGAAACCATAGCCGTTAATATTGCACAAACCTCAATATCCGCTGTAGTTCTCCCAGAAAGATTCCGTATTTGGTGTACTATTTGAATAGGATCATTTGAGATAAACGCTTTATGGTCAAACTGATTCCACATTCGTTCCATCTCATTTTTTAATGTATGTATCATTATTATCTGCTTTTAAATTGTTACGATAAAAAGTTATCATATCAGCTATAATATTAGTTGCTACTTTGGCTTGTTGTGCCATTTCATAATTTTCCGCTTTTACTAAGTTTTCATTCCAGCACCATATATCATATCTGATTTTCCATAAAATCATTTCATTGGCATCATTCGTAAATTGAGAGTGAGATAACATTAGCTTCTGAAGATAATATATCTCTTGAAGAGTTTTGTATTGCTTAGATAGTTTACGAAGTGCATAAATGGCAATGGCAAACAATATTAAGCATAGTATAAAAATTGCATATATCATATTTTTAATTCGTTTATATTTATAAATGAAGGACAGTTTTCATCGCCAATAGTATGATTGGCCGGAATCTTATTGAAAGGTCCATCTCGTTCGCAAGATAAATTATATCTAAGACAATTATAGCGATCCCAACATCCTTTAGCCTGACACTTATGAGGGTCGTTAGATAATTTGGTATAAGTTATCAATGATAGGAAATTGGCAGTATCTGGCAATTGTTTTCTAAAATGTTCTGGGATTTCACCTTGATGCCATATATTATTGGATTTGATTAATGTTCCATCAAATCGCCGAATATAAAACTCTTTGCCTTCAGAACCTTTAATAACGTTATTGGGTCGTTTTACAAATGGATATACAATATAATAATGAGAACCAATAACTTCATTACCTATATCCGGATGAGCTATTTTATCCATCCAGAAAGCACATTTAGAACAGACATTTCGTTTACTCATAATACGCAAAATATCTCCCGGAGGATTACATTCATCCAGGTTCTCCAGCGTATTACATAATTCACAAGTAATGATGATAGGTGGGGATACAGACAGTCCCCTCTTTTGTTGTATAAACATGGTCAATTTTATTTATCCAATTATGGAGTAAAGATAGGGGCACATGTCGTGCAAATCAAAATGTAAAATGTAGCGAAGAAGTTAGAGACGGATAGAATCGAATATAGAATTTATTTCATCTTCTCTAATGCAAATGTATATTTTAGTTATTTCAATGTTAGAGTGATTGAATATCCTGTTCAATAGTAACAGTGCTTCTGACTTGTTTTCGCTTGTATCATAAACATATCGTCCAAATGTTTTTCTAAAAGTGTGTGTAGAAAAATTTTCTATATCCAATTTATATTTAGCCTTCCATTCTTTCATTATCCGATTAAGATATTGAGAAGAGACAGATACTCCTGTAAATTTGCTTTTAAATATTAATTCATTCGGATTAGGGCGTTTAAGCAATATATAAAGTTCCTCTATTCTCGTTTGAATACTTAAATTAAATGGGATTTTTCGTACCTTTCCAGTTTTCTTCTCAATTTTAGTCAATGAACCTTTATGGAGAATATCAGCCCATGCTAAAGACAATACATCTGATACTCGTAGTGCAGTGCAGAATGCCAGTCGAGCATATAGTTCCCATAAATATTGCCGATCCTTATGAAGAAGGCGTAGTAATTTCTTATATTCTTCCATAGGAAGATAATCACTTTTGGTTAACTGATTTTTCTTTGCCATAATTATATCAATTCATTTACTCAATGCAAAAGTATGATATTACATCCAATTATACAAATTTAGAAGCGATTAATATCAATTTAAATCAATATTAATCGCTAATATATTGTAATACAACAATTTAACTATTCAAAAATTCACAGAATTCTTCAATTGATAAAATTGGTATCCCCAATAATTTGGCCTTGGATATTTTTGATGAGTTGGCAGATTTGTCCTTCACCACCAAATGTGTTGTTTTTTTAGACACCCCACTAACAATTTTTCCTCCTTCGTTGGTGATTACTTCTTCAAGATTACTATCTCGAAATCCTGATACACAGATGGACAAACCTTTACATTTACCTTCCAGCACAACGGTCTTTGGGGACAATTTGTAAGGTATTTTAGTTTCCTCTAAAAAGGCCATAAATGGAAAATACCCTAACAATAAGTTTTGTACAGTTATAGGACAATTTTTAAAGTCTTCGCTTTGAACATCCGGTTCGTGATTGATATACCACCCTTGACAGAACGAGCATAAATCCTCATCATCCATTTCATCCAATATTTTTTGGGCTTTTATTTTTCCTATTCCTTTAAAGCAATCGCTGGCTTGCATTAAAGTCGCCAAATCAACTCCTTGCATGATTTTTCTGTTATTCTCCAATATTATATTTGAAATACTGTCTCCGAATCCTTCGATTTTTATCAGATCGTTAAAAGTAACGTTAAGAATCGCCGGTATAGAAGTAAAGCCTGCATTGAATATTTTGGATAATGTTTCTTCTCCCATATTTTCAGCCCCACATGTCAAATAGAAAAATATAATTTTAGCTAATTGAACACCTGGACAACTAGGATTAGTGCAACACAGTTCTATGTGATTCTCATTCCACATAGTCGATGAACCACAATGAGGACACTCTGACATTTCATCCCATAATTTTTCTTGTTCTTCTTGTGTTGCTGGGCTAAGAGTTGAGAGAATCTTAGGAATTACCCCTCCAGAACGGGTAACTAATATTTCAGCCCCCTTCGCTATTTCGTGATCATTAATCCAACCGGCATTATATCCAGTAGGATTTTCCATGTTACAATCTCCAGTATCAACCATTTCAATATTGACCACAGGTTTAAGGGCACCTGACTTACTGACTTTCCATACAATACCCTTAACTGTTGTTTCAAAAGATTCTGTAAAATCTGGATGTTTGTAGGCAATAGCATATAATGGATTTCCAGATGTTTGATGTCTGCCAATAATTTCCCATAAGCGCAAATCATCAACATAAATTACAATACCATCAATTGGATATATCTTACTCCACTCTTTGAATAAATTCATCAGTAGCTCTTCATTCAGTTCATCTATAAAAGCGAAATGGTAAAGATGCTCTTGTTGATAGATATTACAAATAGTTTCTATCAGACTATGGAAGTTGTTATAATCATGTAGGGAACTCTCATCCACTCCATATCTGAAGAAAGAAGCGTGTTCAAGATAATCACACGGCTCATCTCTATTTAAAAGACCGGCAGCTGTATTACGTGGTGATTTAAAAATATCTCCTGTGAATTTAGAACGTTTTCCATGAAAATGTTGCTCCCAATCACTTCTGTTGATGACAAATTCTCCAAAAGTATAATGAAAACTGCTGGCCGGATTATAACATTGAGTGGATGCTTGATAATGGTTAGTACAATCTTGTCCTTCATTTTCTATCCCGCCACGAGAATATGCCTCACCTGTTAATTCATTATATAGTAGAGAAAGACCATCCAGCTTAGGCATACATACTACACCTGCATTTCCTTTCAAACCTAAAGACATATACCATTTTTTAAGTTCTGATATATCCTTTACTTTATTTAAAGATTTCATTGGGATTGGCAAAGCCCGTTTTCGGGTTTCAGACACAAAAGCGGGTTCGGTATGTTTGAACCATTCATTGTCTGGATCAAGTGTTTTTAATAGTTCTATTTCTGCATCATACTCCGCATCTGAGATTTCTGGCGTACCCATACGATACATTTTATTGTGTCGCTTGACCCTATCAAGCAACGCATCTTTTGTTTCAACTGTAAAATTAAGCTCCATATCTTATAATATTTATAAATTAAATAATGGGGCACATAAAACGTACCCCATATTTCTTATTTTATTCCAGAATGCCCAAATCCTTGTTCACCGCGTTCTGTGGCCTCTAAATCTTCGATTGAAGAAACAGGCTCCCATTCTGCTTGTTCATATTTAGAGATAATCATTTGAGCAATCCGTTCCCCGTCATTAACAGTAAACGGCTCTGTTCCATGATTAATAAGAATTACACCTACATCACCTCGATAGTCGGCATCCACGCATCCAGGAGAATTAAGACAAGTGATTCCTTTTTTAAGAGCCAATCCACTTCTAGGCTGAATTCTTGCTTCAAAACCTTCTGGAAGTTGTATGTGTAATCCTGTTGGAACCAATACACGTTCTCTAGGATTAATAGTAATTGGAGCATCAATATTTGCTCTTAGGTCCAGTCCTGCTGATTGCTTAGTTGCGTATTGAGGCAACGGATGTTTTGATGTACTATAAACTTTTACTTTCATACGTTCTATTGTTTTTATTATATTTCCATTTTTTACGATTCATCGCCATCGTAGGATATGTCTGACGTTCGATACCACATAATTTGTCATATTCCTCTAACTTTAATGAACCTATATCTGATAATTCTATTTCAACATTACTGCCTATATATCTAAAATAATACATACCATTGGAAATCAATGTACCGACACAGGCCTTAGAAATATTTCCAGGCTTTAAACCGCTGATTTTAGCTGCCTCATTTACTGAAGCAGCCATAAGAGCCAATGTTTTTCTGCGATTAAATATTAAGACAGCTTTGGGTTTACGAAAAATCTTCTCTGCCATCCCAAATTTGTTTGAGCAATTCTGGAGGAAGCCTTTTCTTTACCAACGAAATTAAATGTGTATCTGACACAACAACTCCAGTAACAAACATTTCGTCTATTATTTCATTGATATATGCGCAGAATTGCGGATCAACATAAGATAAAAACGGATAGCATAAACATCCGTCAATCAATTGATGCTCCTCCGTGTTGATTGATACCAGTTTCTCTAAAGGCAACTTGTAAGTTTCTGCAATAGCCTTGATTTGGAAATCAAACTTATGAAAGAAGTCTTCTATGCTTAATTTATTGTCGGGGTCTTTAGATTGGAGATAATATGTAGCATCAAAAATTCTGCTACCATCAAAATGAGTTCCAAAAAGGAGATTAGGAAATTCCGGGAGTGAGACTTCTGTACATTTGATATTTATAATTTTCCCGGTTCCCTTAGGAGAAGTCATTATACCCTAATGTTGTTTTGATGAGTTTCAGGTGTAACCATGACCGATTGTGCTTTGTCATATTTGACATTGCGAATAGTATATTCACGTGTTTCCCCAGCCCGTTTTAAGTAAGTGCGAATATTTTCTATCGCTTCAGATGAAGAATAAGCCGGTACATAAATTGTACTGTTGGAACTTTTGGTTTTACCAGTCTTTTCGTCCACATCATAATAAACAAGAGATACTTGATACAACCCAACTTCTGTATCTTCACTTTCTTCAAAAAAATAGGATATTAATCCACAAATTAGTTCAGTATCAGTAGCAAATGTATCGTTATAAGCAACTTCTGAAATTTTGGTGCGGACAATTTCTATATCTACATCACCAAACTCATCTTTTCCTTCAGCCAACTTATATGCGATTTGTTCTGCTTCGGTATAGCATGTAGCCATTACCAGATCTTCTGATTTGATGGGAACAATAGCACCTAGATCATTTGTGCCTTTGTATGCCATCTTAATGCGAAAATAATTAAAATCTTTACTCATTTTAATGACGTATTATTTGTTAAACATTAAATTATCGACGCAAAGATATTTTATTTTATCATATTGACAATACAAAAACATATATTTAACACATATTTTATAGCTATATGTCTATAATACTGATATTTATAAATTACAAATTATAATACATATACTCCTACCCTATCATATATATAGAAACCAACTTTAGACTCGCTATCTATTCTTTCAAAAACTCTTAATATGAATGTAATTAGTGCAGAAACAACATTTCACGGCACTCCTTTAGAAAGCATATTTAAAACTAGCAAAAAAACTATTCAAGAATATGTTAGGGAGATTGACCGTCATTGTAGATACAAATCCATTCAATCCCAAGTAACACGCGGGGTTGTTTTAGATGATCGTGGCCCACTGATAGATTTATACGAAGCATGTGTAGAGCAGGATGCTCATTTACGTGCAGTATTAGAAACTGTAGAATCACAGATTATAGGCGAACGATACATGTTGGCAAGACAAAATGAACGAGGAAAATATATTAAGGATGTAGAAGAAACCAAAAAGATACAAGGTTCTCAATTCACTAAAATCATAAAAGGTATTGTTGAAGCCAAATGGTACGGTTACACCTTATTAGAAATAATGCCTGATATTAATCCTTTAACAGGAAAGCTAGCTGAAGTAAATATTATTGAGCGAAGAAATGTATTGGCAAGTCAATTACGAGTTGTGCAAAGACAAGGGCAGTGGAATCCTGGATGGGATATTGCTTCATCGCAATACTCCAAGAATTATATACTTATTGATAATGGTGACTTGGGGCTATTCTCTGCAACTACCCCAACTATCCTTGCAAAAAAATTCACTCTTGCTAATTATGTTAATTTTAGTCATACTTATGGTCAACCTATCATACATGGTAAGACTGAATCAGAAAGCATCCAAGATCGACAACGATTAGCACAAAACATTGCAAATGCGGCTCAGAATAAAATAATAGTCACAGGATTGAACGATGATATTGACATTAAGACATTTACAATGTCAAATTCCGAACACATATATACTAGTTTAATAAATTTTGCCAATACAGAAGTTTCTAATTTAATAGTTGGCTCTGAATCTATGGCTGGAGCAACCCAATCTTATGTTGGATCAACAAATGCTCACCAAGACATTTTTCGGGAGCGCATAGAAATGTATCGCGGTTTCATTGAAAATGTAATGAATGAAGAGATCGTTCCTAGATTAGTATCTATGGGATATATCAAGCCGGGATTAGAATTCAAATATGCCAACCGTGTAGAAATGAGTAACAAAGACAAGATTAGCTTATATTCTTTTATTACAGATAAGTATGAAGTATCAGCAGATGAAATCGAAAAAGAATTTGGTATTGTCGTAGGGAAACAATTTAACGCTATATCGGAAATGGCAAGTAATAGCGGGAGCATAAATGGAAGTTCCAATGATAGACGCATTATGTCCGATGAAGAATATTACAAAAGATATGGGCATAGGCGTGGTGAACGAAAGAATTCAAGCAACGTTGAAAATTTTCTAATGGAAGGAGAATAAAAGATAGCACTTCTCCTTCCGTCCTTGCAGAATCTAAATCGAACAAAGATGAAGAGAATGCTGAATACCTTGCTATCTACGCTGTTTTCCAGAAGTTTTTACAGGACTATGGCAATATAGAGGATCGTTGGGATTTATTAGAAGAAATGATGACGTTACGTGCGGAATTTGCATTGAATCATGCAATCAAAGGTTTTGGTATGGACTTTGAAAAAGCACTGGAATTACTTCGTAATCACAATGATGGATTAACCAAATTAGAAAAAGAGCAACGTAATATATTAGTAGCTGCATTAGATAATCTTGTTGATTTTGCAGTAGCTGAAGAATTTCAGATGTCGGAGAACCTTCCAGACAATTTTAATATTACCAATGAAGTAGATCTGGCAGAAGCTGAAAATATTTTTCACAGATACAATAGCATATACGCGAATATTGAAAACGAAGATATTGAATATGCGATGGGAATTGCTGCTGGTTGGATTTTGTATAGCAATAATACAGTGTTAACATATATGACACAGGGAGATAATAGGGTGCGCCCTTGGCACCTTGCATTAGAAGGGACTAGCTACCGCAAAGCATCTTTCCCAGCATGGTTAATCCCCCCAATTGAACATGGATGCCGTTGTTTTCTAGTAGAAGAAAGTGCTGACGTTCTCAACCAATCCAAATTATCACAGGTGATGGGACAAATTATTGAGATGCCCGATTTTGTTAATCCAGTATTTAAAGAAAGTGTAGCAAAGGGTGGGCGAATATTTAGTGATGCACATTCATACTTTATTATTCCTAAAAAGCATAAAAAGAGGCTGCGCACCATTGCTAATAAAATTAAGGACAAATGGCTGGAAAAGTAATAACTCCAAGACAATTAGCTCAACAATGGTTGAGATTGCCTAATAAATTTGAAGTTAATGTATTCAATTTTGAAACATTGGTAGGTAATGCCGCAAAAAAAATATTTAGAGACTCTTTTTATCTCCGGCGGTTCAATTCAGCCGGAACTTTTTCTTGGCAATCCAGACGTAATCATAAGCCACACCCTATATTGGAAGAAACAGGAGCATTAAAACATTCAATAATATGGGAACGCTTTCATTCTAATAAGAATCGTGGTGTTAAATTATTCACAGATCCAGACATGTTCAAATTTAGTAATAGGCAATATGGAAGAAACTTTTGTTATGCAGCAATACATAATGAAGGAGGGAAAATTGCCAAACCAGGTTCTCCAGCATCCTATATTAGACAAAGGCAATTTATAGGATATTCTACAACCGTAGCTGATAAAATTTCATCTTACAGTATTCGTATTTTTGATGGCTTTCCAAAATGATAGTAGATAAATATAAAACAGATTTACCGGACAGTTTAAAAGACACGTTTGCAAAAGACACCTCTCCCCTTCCCGATGATGACGATACTACTTTGGAGGAAGTAGACAACAACCCTTTAGAGGATGTGTATTTAGCTGTAAAACGTGTATTAGAGTCCTTACATACAGACCCTAACGATAATAATTCGCCTAAACTATTTCAAACTGTAAAAATAGATAACGGACAGTTTGAACGTATTGTTCGTACTCGTGGTAATACAGAATATGCTATACCTTTTCCTGCGGCATTTATTCGGTTTGTGAATGTACGTTATTTAGTTGCCCAACAAAGAATTGGAGAAGGGCGTGCCACTATGCGTATCAGATTTGTGCTTAATGATTTAAACAATAGTGACGATATTGTTGAGACACATGGATTTCGCGTTTTTCAACAGATCAATGATGCAATTCAAGATGCGAAAGATTACGAAGAAGCATTAAATGAACGTTGCAATCTTACCTATTTTGATATGCCGGAATCTTTAGATCATGGGCTACAGCCATACTGGATTGACTACGAGATATGGTTTAGAACATCATCCTCTTTCCAGTATCGCAAATGGGTAGACAGGTATTTAGTTATGCCACCATTCACGAACCATTCTGATGCACCAGAACATGATTCAGAAGCACATGGTAATCACAAGGAACCTAAAATCGAAGATGTAGCTAAGTATGAACCTTCTGTAGAAATGCCTTCAACTGATCCTCCAACCGGTCAAGTCGAATAACAAACTTACAACCATTAAAGAAGCTGATACCTATTCTTGTGAAAAAGCTCAAATGAAAGTAGATGAATTAAAATATGTAGTTGGAGAAGCGCAAGAAGCAAAACCGGTATATATGCGCTTCTATGGCAAAATTGACGAAGAGAGCACACGTAATTTCAATGATGAATTTTTATGGATACAAGATTACGTTAAACCCTCGAAAATTGTAATCAGCATTAATAGTGAAGGTGGAAGCGTTCTGTACGGAATGGGAACATTCTCCATTATACAGCAATGTCCCATTGAAGTTGAAACAATTGTAGAAGGATTGGCAGCATCAATGGCTTCAGTACTGTGGGCGGCAGGAACTCGTTCTTACATGCGTGACTATTCTATTTTAATGATCCATAACCCCTTCATACGTGACGAAAACTCACGCAACCCAGACAATGAACAAATTGTAAATGCTTTTCAGAAACAGATTGAGACCATATATCATAAAAGATTTGGTCTTACGAAAGCTAAGGTTCGAGAAATCATGGATGGCAAAGAAGGTTGTGATGGAACTTATTTTGATGCAAAATCTGCCGTAAACGCCGGTATATTATCAGCAGAATGTGTTTTAAAAACCTCTAAACAGGTTTGTAATAAAGTAAAAGATCAAATTGAAGGAGTAGTGGAAGCGAACGCCCTTCAAAAAATCATGGCTTCTATCAATACAGAACTGGGCAATTTTAAACCACTTGATGATTCCAGTTCTATTCCTAATCAAAATCAAATAGAAAATTCAAATTCACAAAAAACAATGGACAAAGAACAAGAATTTGCATTTGGTTCTGTATGCGCCCAGCTTGGTTTGGAGAAAACCTCTGAAGTTTCAGCTGTTATTACCCGAATTGATGCATTGAAAAATGCGGAAAACAAGGCAGCAGAAATTCAGGCTTCATACAATGCTTTGAAAATTCAGAAAGAAGGATTGGATGCGCAACTTACCAATGTTCAAAACGAATTGACAACTGTCAAGAACGAATTGAAAAGTTACAAAGATGCTGAAGAAGCAAAACGTAAAGAAACTATCGAACAGTTCGTTGACAATGCAATTGCTGAAGGTAAAATCAATTCTGATGCAAAACCTAAATGGGTGGAAATGGCTCAAAACGATTTTGAGATGGTACAGGCAACACTGAATTCCATTCCAAAACGTGATAAAATTTCTGCTGAAATTGCAAATGATCCTGCCAACATTGAAAATGCAGAAAATCAGATGACCGAGGCAGAAAAGAAAATGGCTAAGGCTGTTGAAGCTGTCGTAGGAACAGATTTCCAATTTAAAACACTTGACTAAAACAAAATAACATAAACAACATGGCAAGTTCAGTAAATTTTGCGCAAAACACATATTCTGGTGAGGTCCTTAATGACCTCCTGACATATACCGCGCAAGGGAATGATACATACAAAGAAGGTTTGATTCATATCAAATCTGGAATCCAGTTCAAATACACCATCCCCACTATCCAATTGGGAAAAGTAATTCAAGATAACGTCCCCACTCCAAACTCAACTCATGGCGCAGGAGCAGGAACTACTGGTGGATTGAACCAATACACATTAACAGAACGTTACCTGGAACCGCAAGAATTCATGGTGTACCTTGAATTTAACCCCCGTGACTATGAAAAGTATTACAAATTTGCCCAGCCGGAAGGTAATTTGGTATTCCGTGACTTAGACCCCAAAGTACAAGCTAAAATGCTGCGCCTCTTGATGGATCGAAAGAATGAGTATATCGGTGAGTCTATTTGGTGCTCCGCAAAAGGTGGTTCAGCTGCCGCAAAAATTACCGCTCCTGAAGGTTGTACAACGATTGGAGGTGAAAATGCCGGTGGCCCAATGAAATACTTTGATGGTGCAATCAAACGTATTCTGGCAAATACCGCAACAAATGCAACAGAGGTAGAGAAAGCTGGTGGACAAGTTATTATTGCCGGTACTACAGAATTGAGTACAGGTGCCAATGTAGAAGCCGCTCTCAATGCTATGTGGAAGAAATGCCCGAAACAAATCCGTAAAAAAGCAGGACTGGTATTTGTATGTGGTTGGGATATTTGGGATTTATATGATCAATATCTAAGTGACAAAACTGTGAAATACTCCGACAACACTAAGGTTAACGAGTATCGTTTTAAAGGTAAGCGTATTGTACCTATTGTCGGCATTCCAGAACATACTATCGTACTCGGAGAATTTACTACCGGCATGGAATCTAACCTGTGGATGGGGGTTGACTATGCAAATGACGCTGAAGTAGTAAAGGTTGAACGGCTACAAGCTAACAGCGAATTATATTTCTTCCAGATGCGAATGAAAATGGACGTAAACATCGTTCGTCCGGCAGAAATTGTAGCATGGACCGCTTACAAAAATGCAGAATAACAAATTGAATTAAATATCTCATCATAGTTTATTACAAGGGAGTGGAGTCGGTACTCCATTCCCTTTTTTAATTTAAGTTATGGCTAGAAAAAAGAATACAGAAACTCCGGTTACAGAAGAGGTTAAAACACAAGATCCTACAGTTACTTCAGAAACACCGGTTATTTCAAATGAAGAATCTGAAAAACAAGAGCAAGACACTGTTGAAACTCCAGATACCTCCTCTATCAAAGAGTCTTCTCAAAAACCTGAAAAAAAAGACAAAACAAAAGAAGAGGATGAAATACCAGAATTCGTAAAAGAACTATTACAAAAATATCCTGGCTATCCGGCATTGTATATTGATTCCAAAGGTGGTGTATTCACCGCAGATGCACAACCTAATTGGGTGAAGGATGCTATTCTTTATCAAAATCCGTATTACAAACAATAAAATTTACAAATATGGCATTAGGTGGCGTTTTTATGAGTGATACCGATGGAAACATTGGAACAAGCTCTACAACCTCAACTGAAAAAGTCACAGGTTTGCTGTTTGATATTTCCAAACAAGCTAAATTCTTCGAAGAAGGTGCTGGTTTGGCCGTAAAAGACAAATTACAAGGTAATGTTATTGAAATCAATTCTATGGATGATTTGAAAGAACTTGGCATTACCGCATACTCCGGTGACACTGAAAAGGATTTACTGTTTGGAATTCCTTATTATCATATCAATCATTTCTTTGGAATACAAGGAAGCACAGGACGTTTGTTTATCATGTTTGCAGACTGTGGTGTAGATTGGAATGCTATAGAACAAATGCAACGCGCAGCACATGGTATGATTAACCAACTCGGTGTTTGGACTGAACAATCGTTGTGGAAACAAACAGATCCGGAAGCAGAAACATATAGCATTGACCTAGTTACAGATCTGCAATCCAAAGCAGCGTCTTTAGCTGATGAAAATGCTCCTTTATCAATTTTGTTATGTGCAAATTCCGCAGTAATCGCAACAGATGAAGAATCTGTGAAGAAAGTAGAACTTGGCAAAATACCAACATGTGTTATTAATGCTCGGTTTGTCAGTGTATTACTTGGTCAGGGACTAGACGCTGATGTATCAGCGATGCAACTTGCTAATCAAAATCTCACTCCTATAGGAAATATTGGAGCTGCACTCGGATGTATCGCTTCGGCAAGTGTACAAGAATCATTCGCATGGGTAAATAAGTTCAATTTGATTGGTTATTTCCCAGATATTGAAATGGGATTCGGAGATGTCACTTTGAATAGCGAAAGTAAGTTGACAAGTACATTAAAGTACTCATCTTTGAATAAAATCCAATTGGATGATCTGGACGATAAGGGATATATCTTCTTGTGCAAATATTCTGGTTTGGAAAGTGGAGTTTTTTTCTCTAAAGACCAAACATGTTCAAACGGAGATTACCGAACAGTTGCTAGAAACCGTACAATTCATAAGTCAAGACGCGCTGTACGTAACGCATTATTGCCTTATGTCAACTCTCCGTTGAAAGTAGATCCCAGCACTGGATACCTATCTTCTGCCAAGATTACGATGTTTCAAAACATTGTCTCTGACATCCTCACAACTATGCAGAATAATGAAGAAATTTCAGGTTTTTCTGTAACAATTGATAAGAATCAAAATGTATTAAAGAATGATACACTGATCATTAAATATTCACTTGTTCCGGTGGGTGTAGCGTCCCGTATTGAAGTAGTCGAGGGCTTGGCATTAACCAATAAATAATTAACAAGATGGCAATAATTAACAATGTAGCATACAGCTGGTCTATGATCCGCATTTCCATACCAGCATTGGATATTTCAGAAGATTCTACTATTATGCAAGGAGTTTCTGAAATCAAGTGGAACAAGACTCGTAAAGTTGAAAACAACTACGGTATTGGAGGAAATGCTATCAATCGTGGTTTTGGCAACAAAACCTGTACAGCCTCCATTACAATGGATTATAATACCGTTTCCCAACTCCGAGCATTGGCTGGTTCTTTAATGGATTTGGGAGAATTTGACTTGATCATCTCATTTACTAATGCTTATGCCGGTGAAGACTGGACCGCTGAAACTGTAACGCTAAAGGGATGCCTTTTTAACGAAGACGGAATGGAAAGTAAACAAGATGATACAAACATTACGAAAGAATTCAATTTGAATCCTTTCGATATTATCACAGGAGAAGGAACTAGTTCTTGGCTATAACTTCCGGTATAATATTGTTTCGAAAAGCGAGTTGAAAACGGCTCGCTTTTTATTTTATAGATAAAATAAAAAAGGGATGCGTTAACACATCCCCTTATTATCCGTTTTATAGTGCAGAATTGACGACTAAGCTCAAATATGCACTTTTTACGTTGCAAAAATAACGTTTTATTTCCAATCTACAAAATTCAGTAAGTGTATTTTTGAGCAATCCTTTATTATTTGATTTGTTTTACCACTTCTTTTTATGTTTACCAGATGATCTATGTCTTGTTCAAGCTCTTTTTGTCGATTTATTGATATTTTACCAAGTATATAATCAATAACACCAATAATACCACTAACATATTGCCGGGATTGATTATTAATATTTGCTGGATGTATCTTTACGCCCAATGGCAATGTGATATTATACAAACAACTACCATGTGCACATTTGTTTCTGATAAACATGATTGTTTCAAGATAATTCTTGAATATTCCTATTGTACAACCGTATTTGTTTGCTATTCGTAATTGAACACCTTTATCTCGCAAACTTTTGTACAACATGCAAACGTTGCCGATTGTCATAAATTCCAACGTTTTCCATGCAGGTGCATATCGGTCATTTATGTGAGTTTTATGATGACGCAGAATCACCGGATTCTTAGAAATCTGTGCATACACCATATCGTCAAATGTATTGATAAAAGATGAAAGCATAATTGCAGGATCTACAAACCATGTAGGAGAATTTTTATAATGGTTTGATACAATATATGTGATAGTTGTGCGGATATTGACTTCTATTCTATTTAATGCGTTCAATAGAACCCTTCTCAAATCATAATCAAAATAATATAGATCCACAATTTCCTTAAAAGAAGTGCCTTCACACAGTTTATGGTTGCGATTCCTTAGACTGGGAAAAGTTTTTTCAAACGGAAAAGAATAGAATCCCAATCTATAATACCCCACATCTAGCAAAATCTCCTTTGCCTTCTCTTCATTATCAAAGACCATACCATGTTCTTTGAGTTTATTTATCTGTTCTTCTATATTCAATGCGTGTTTCATATAACAAAATATCTCATAAAAATAATAAAAGCCACTCATAAGTGGCTCATTTCCTTACAAGAAAGTAAGGCGTTGCTTTTATATGTTGTAAAAGTAATAGATTTATTTATTCTATCAAAGAAAAACTATATAGAGAATATATTTTTAACATTTTATTTGTACTCACACACAACCTACCAGCATTATAATTTCTATTCTTGGATAAACATCAATAATCATAATTATAATGGAAAATGTAAACGAAGACCTTTTCTTGCCTGAAGATATTCAGACCGAGATTGAAAAGAAAGTAAAAGAGCTGAAAGATTCAGATCCCAAACTAAAACGTGTATTCCCGATTTTTGTGGAAGGAGATGAAGACGAAGGCGAAAAGCCATATTATATCGGTTATTTTAAACAGCCGCCTTTCCCGACATTCAGTAAATATTTGTCCCTCTCCCAAAAGGACCAAGCCGGTGCCATGCGAGAATTGGCAAAAGATTGTTTTGTCGATGGCGACAAAGAACTGATTAAAGATGATTCCTTATTCATCTATGGCTTGATGCCACATCTGGCTCAAATCATCGAGTTGCGCAAAGGAAAACTCGTAAATTTATCAAAAGCTGGGAAGTAAAAGACGATCAACTTATTCGTCATAGACTGATATTTATCCGTCATTATTTTCCCAGCGTAAACCTTGATGAGTTAAACGATGAAGAATTTGCAATGCTTTCTGAAGATGCCGTATGGCTCCACAGCAAAATGCTCATAACTCAACAAGCAAGTGCACTTGGAATGCTTGCGTAAAGTGTCTTATTACTCGTTTTTTCTACGTAGCCCCTTATCCTCTGTCGGATAAGGGGCTTTTTCAATCTTTCAGGGTACCAAACCGCTATTCTTTAGAAAATCAAAATACAAAAAGATGGCAGAAAATTATATTGTTAATTATCAGATAAACGTTAACTCTAACCCAGCTTTAGAGTCTATACGCAAATTTCAGCAGGCCACAGCTGAAATGGAGTCATTAACAAAGCGATTTGATATTGTAGCAAAAAGCATCGGTAAGGTTAATTCAGCATTGGCTTCTATTAAAACTAAGCCTATCAATATACAGATTAACACAAGCGCGGCAGAAGCTAGTTTAGAACGTGTTTTAAAGCAACTAAGCAATATTAAATCACAGGCTAAGACTGCATTAGGTAAACCTTTATATTCAACTTCGGATATAAAGAAATTGAATCAAGCTATTAGTTCTATAAATGGTAAAACGATTGAGCCAAAGGCTAATACAGAAAGAGCAATAAGTAGTCTTGATAAGTTAATACAGAAAATAGAACAGATTAAGTCGAATAGTAAAATAACCATTACAGCCAGTGCCGCTGGCGCATCTAAGGGGGTATCTGGTAGTACAACTAGAAATACGACTTCCACTTCAACACGACAGACTGGAGCAGGACGAAGTACTTATCTGTATCCATCTACTCGGCAAGTATTAGGTCCAACATACGCCAACACAGGTACAAATGTTGCAGGCGAAATGATTAAGGGTATGGGAATTGCCTATGGGCTTAGCTCTTTAATGTCTGGGGTAACTTCTGTATTTAGAGATGCTTCTACCTATGATAATATAGCCAAAACGACAAAAAATATCCTCCAAACTCACGATAAAGGTGTAGGGTTTGAAGGTCGGTTTAATGAAATGAACCAACTCATGCGCCAAGTCGGTGTTGAGACTAAATATACAGCCCCACAAGTTGCATCAGCTGGAAAGTTCTTAGCTATGGCAGGATATGATGTCGATCAAATAAAACATGCTATCCGGCCTATATCAGATATTGCACTAGTAGGTGATACAGACTTGGGAGAAACAGCGGATGTTGTAACCAACATTATGACCGCTTATGAAATCCCAGCAAAACAGATGGATAACACAGCAGACATTCTTACGATGACGTTCACAAAAACGAATACAACATTGTTAGAATTAGCTGAATCATTTAAATATGCCGGTACTGTCGCCCATCAATCAGGGTTAAATTTTGAAACTGCTTCGGCAGCTTTTGGTGTATTAGGCGATGCCGGTATCAAAGGTTCTCACGCAGGTACTACGTTACGTATGATGCTATTAAATATGATGAACCCTACTAAAAGAGGTCAAGAAGCATGGGACATATTAGGCATCAACACAAAAGATAAAAACGGAAATCTTCGGAATCTCTCTGACATTTTAAGTGATTTACATGAAAAACAGCAAACCATGAGTGCTGGTGATTTCTCAACACTAATCAACAAGATGTTTCGGGTAACAGCGGCTCCAGGTGCACTAGCATTAATAAATAATGTAGCAAAAATGCAAGAAGTAACCGGACTCAATAAAAAGTCAATGGGGCTTGCATCCGACCTTGCCGACGAAAAGAAAAACACCATACAGGGTCTTTGGTATCAGATGACCTCGGCATTTACAGAAACTGGAATGCAAGGGTTTGAACAAATGCAAGGAGTAATACGAGACTTCCTGCAACGCATGATTGAGTTAATGAAATCCACAGAGTTTGCAACTGCATTGAGAAATGCAATGGACATGTTTTTGAAAATAGCAAATGTTATTGTTGGTGTGTTTAAAGGCATTATGACTGTCTGGAACTGGATACCAAATTGGGGGAAGACCGTTCTTCAATATTTTATAAGAATCCAAATGTCGTTAGGAATTGCAGCAGGCGTAGTTCAAAGTATATGGAGTACGACATTAATGATTCGTGGATTGTTTATGGGAGATTGGTTGTCTAAATTCTTTTTAAAACCGCTATTTACCGCACTTACCTATATGGTACGTATATATAATATAGAAAAAAGCCGCCATAATTTAAATAAAGGACAGGCTATATTCAATGCGTTAGGTGGAGGTTTACTACATGGTGGAAGTAAAATTAAACAATGGTTTGTTGGAGGAAGTACAGTCGGTAATGTTGTAGCAAATAGTAGTAATAAGACTATAAATACCCTCACGGAAATAGGCAATACAACATTATGGGGAGCAATAAAAGGGTTTTCACGTTTTTTCTTAACTAATCCAATTGGTTGGGGGGTAATGGCAGCAGGAGCTATCACTTATATAGGTTATAAAATTTATGATGCATATAAAATAACAGAAGCTGCTCGCCAAGCTAATGAAGCATGGGCACAAAGCTATCGTAATTTGAATGTTGACAAGTTGAATCTATCCGATCCAGATGCCTTAATGATTGGAAATATGCGTATTTTCAATAATGAATTGTTAACCCAAAACGAGCGTATCGCCCAGTCTACGGAATTATGGCATCGTTACTGGATAGAAAAGAATGGTCCCAAACAAAGTGTAGACGACCAAACCAAATTCTTTGACACAGCCGCAGGTAGAGACCCGGAATTACTAAAACGATTAGAAGCAGCAGACCAATGGACAGGTGTAGATAAAGTCTTCCAGTCATTGTCCAGTGCACTAGGCATGAAACAGACTGTCAAAAAAGGTCTGAACGGCGAAAATTATTATGCGTATGAGTTACATGGCCGTACTTTAAGTGGAACGAATACAAATGTTTTTGCAAGAAACGGAGATATAAGCGAACAAGTGGCTGTCCAAATGATGCTGGCCCAATTAGCAGACCATAATTCTAAAGAGAATATGGCTTTGAGCAAATATCTTTTGCATAACGCTGTGTCTGCTAATAGTTCAGAAGATTTATCAAGAATATTAGATAATGCAGCAGAGCGTTTTATACCTAAGATGAATAGTTGGGATTCTCGATGGGACTGGATTAGCACAGAAACATTCCATGACGAGATGACTGAAGGTGATGTGCATCGTTCACAAGCATATATCCGGCACCTTATGCAAATTATGCAGAAAACAATAAATACATGGAATGATTTTGCTTCTGTGTTAAAAGATGCCGATGCAGGAAAGACTATTGATCCAATGAAGATCCAAACTGTATTGCAAAACCGTTTCGGACTTTTGTTTGATACTAAAGCCGGTCTATTTGGAACTGAAGGATGGTTGAAGTATGTACAGGATATATACAATAACCCCTCTAAATTTGGATTACCTGAAAAATCTAATGTTAAAGAAATTTCCGGTCATATCACAAAAACATTTGATGATATTTTAGCCTTTTACAATGAACTTGATGTTAAATACAAACCACTTTTTGCCCCATTTATAAATAGATCTTCTTTCCAAAATATACTTAAAAATGGGTACGAACTTCCTACGGGCGGTTTTTATGGTCCACAGAAAGAAGGTGATAAAGCGATTTTTGACGGGGCACAATATATAGCTAAAACAATAGCTCCATACGCAACTCCACAGTGGGTAGATAAAAGCGGAAAAATATATACCCCTAAAAATGCAAAGGATACATTCAAGTGGGACCCTACGACCGGTAACAAAGAGCAAGATTTAGCTTCCAGCCTTCATAATGGAGCCGACCAGTCTCAATATAGGAGTCATAATAATTATAATGCAGCTCCTAAACAATTAATAGTACGAATAGAAAATCTAATGCACGTGGAGCATCAAACAATTGATATGACAGATGATAGACAAGTTGCGGCAATAGCAAACGTAAAACAAGAATTAGCAACCGCCTTGTTAGATGTAGTTCAAGATTTTAATGCAAATATGATGTAATATGAGTTTTATAAGCTCTACATTTTCTAATTTAACGATTAATGTTGGTAAAGGGCTAGCAAACACCGGTGTGAATGCCGCCTTTTATGCAGCTAACTATAGAAAAAGAGATGGACAATTGAAATTTATATCCAATAGAGGATATAGTAATGTATTTGTTTATGCGGCCAAAAGAACGATGATGCAAATGACTTTTGCTACCATCAACGATCTTTATCCCAAATATATACGCCAGTTGGACAGAAAGAATGCCACCGCAGCCTATCAGAAGAATCAAGGTCAAGAGCTTCAGAAAATCATAACGAACGGTCAGAAAGCAGATGAAGATACCTTTAATAAACAAGGAGTTGTATTAAAGTATCAAGGCAAACCTGCCAATGAAGGTTTACTTCTTTGGATTAAAAATGAAAGCGGCCAAGTTCAAACGGTTCAATTCAATACTTATTGGGATAAAATAAAAGGATTGAGCAATGAAGCTGCTGCCAGTTCATCACTTAACACTGCTACGGAAGTAAAGGTGCCAGGCGATCCTGTTTTCTTAGACTTAGGTGCTATAGTGCAAGTACAAAGTTCTAACAATCTTATATTAACCAAGGTACAAGGAAGAGATTATTCACGTAAAGAATTGATTTCAGGAGGCGATATAAATTTTACTGTAACAGGAAAGATTGTTAGCAATTATCCGGATGTATATCCGTATGCAGAAGTTTCCAAATTTATAACATTGATGCAACATAAAGGAGTTATCCAGGTATTTAATCTCATGTTTCAACAGTTCAATGTGACACAAATTCTGATAAAAGACTTCAATATGGGGCAAAATGAAGGCTTTAAGAATGTTCAACCATATAGTTTTACATGTGTTGCCGTTGAACCGGATGACGCGGTTAATGTAGTGCAAGATACCATAAATGGAACAAACCTTGAAATCTCTCAAATGAAAAAACAAGGTTGGGCCAAAGTTCTTCTTGATAAGGTTAAAGCATCTGCTGCTAATCAAGCCGCTCAAATGATTGAATCATTAACTTCTAACACCATTTAAGTATGAAACTTCCAGAAGCAATAATTATAGATGGTAAAGAATGCCTTGATATATTGTGCTGTAAAATCCTAATATGGGAAGCTAATAGTGACGTTATAGAAATTAACGATCCAGATGAAAATAAATGCCTTGTTATTCGGGAATGTGAAAGTATTGAGATAAACGATACTTATAAGAAACTTATTAATTCAGCTTCTGTCAGATTCCCAAGAGGAACCGTAATTAAACGCACTATAACTTCCGAGAACATAGAAAAAGAAGGTGCAACTACTGTTTATACAGAGCGTTTAATAGACGGTACAGTTGTAGAAAAGCGAAAAGGATATTCGACAGCCCAGCCGACTGATTTTAAGGTAGGACAACGTATCCGGATATATTTAGGCTATTATAAAGATAGAGGAAAGGTCTTCAAAAATGCGACCGAGAGACTTCAAGCAATGGAGAAAGAGGCATTTGTCAAGAACGTTCCCGATTTTGACGGTTATATCGTAAAATGCAGTGTAAGCACACCTATTGAAATCAAATGTGAGAATCTGGCAAGTGGGTTAAAGCGAAAAAATGTCGTTAAATTAGGCCCAATGGCTGTTACAGTAAATAATTTGTTGAAAGAGGGAGGAAAATACGATTTATTAAGAGGAACAGGGTTAAAATTGCATCCCAAAACAGCAGAAAGGGACATTAATATTGGAAAGATTCAGTTAACAGAAGATTTGACAGTTGCGGATGTATTAACAGAATGGAATAAATACGGGCTATATAGTTTTATTAGGAAAGATACAGATGGAACTCCTTATGTTATGGTAGGGCATACTTATTTATCAGGAAATGTTGCCAGCTCTATTTTAAATACAGATGGAAGTTCTGATACTCCTCAAATACAGTTTGATTATCATGTAGCCCAAGACAATTTAACTTTAATGAATTGTGATCCGCGATATTTAGCAGTCTCCGCTGAAGGATTCAAGTTTGAGGGTAACAAACAAATCAAGTATAATGTAACAGTTCGTTTAAATCCAGAATGGACCGGACAAAATGATACAGAACATAAGAAATTCCAAATTCTGAATGAAACAAAACTTAGTAAGAAATCCCTAAAACTTGGAGCTATCCCCAAATCAAAGACTAAGGATAGAGTAAACCTAAGTGCGTACAACGTTATCCCTTATGTATCATCAAAAATTGGCATTAGCGAGGACGAATTAATAAAAGAAGCCGAAGCCTTTTTTGAAGGATATAATAGAAATGGCGTTGAGGGTAGTATTACTATCTTCGGAGATTTACATAGAACTAATTTAGGCATGAGGCATTTGGAATCTGGAATGAAAGTCGTTTTACTTGATAAACGCGAACCTGAAAAACAAGGTTGGTATCTTATTGAAGAAATCAACACAAAATTTGGTGTTAACGGTTTTAGGCAGACTTTAAAACTCCCCTACTGTATTGCCAAACCAGAAAAAGAATAAAACTATGGCAGATAAAATTACAAGCGATTTAAGCGCAAACAGTGCTATTTATGATGCTATACGACAAATTGCATTTCATAAATTGGTAAACCCACGAAACAACGTTATAAAAAACACAGCCAAAATATCTGGTTTTGTTGTTAAAATACATACAGATGGAGAACTGTGCGGAACTGTTGATGTACAGGAATATACTCATACACTTACAGACAAACAGGCTATTGATGACGGGCTTCCAGTTGGTTTACATGAAGGCGTATATCTTTCAGCCATTCAAAATAATGAAAATGGTTTAGTGGTTATCCCCTATCTTTATTCGGATGTCGTAATAACAACAGACCCTGAAACATTACGCGAATATGTTATTCAATACTCTCATGCAGACACAATACAAGTAGACGCGCATAACAAAGTAATTATTGGAGCAACAGAAACAAAAGAATGGGAAGATTCAGAGGATGCTCCAGATGTAGATGAATTGGAAAAGACAGGTGTTCATGCTCACACGACTTATACCCCTGTTTCGATATTGTCGGAAGTTGCTAAAGGAGAAGGAGAAAGTGATAAAAGTATATTCAAAATAACCGCTGACGATATTTTATCCCAACATGATAAAAGTCAAATACTTCTTGATGCCCAACAAATTTTGGCAAAATACAATACAAAAGAAATTATAATCAGAGAAGATGGAGTGTATTTGGGTAGCGGTAGTGCCAATGAACCAGCAGTACTTGGAAATCAATTAGCAACTTTATTGGTTGACTGGCTAGGAGCATTATCTCAAATGATGACCCCAACTATGATGGGACCTCAACCCCCAGCTAATTTGGCAAAGTTTGTATCCCTTCAAGCAAAAGTTAACTCCTATAAAGCATCTATATCAGGATTTTTATCAAAAACTGTAAAAGTGGCAGAATAATGGCAAAGTTAAATGAAGGTATATCACAAATTAAGAAAGGTAGTGCATTGGAAACAATGTACAATCGACTCTTAACAGGGATGGAACAAGCTTCACACGAAACCCTTCCAGATTTCACAGGTTCGGATTATGTGGATGGTTATGTTGTGAATGAAGAAAAAATCAATCTTGAAATATATGAATATGAAAATATAACCAGGAAGAACTCTGCATATCTATTAGCAAATACTATTATAAGTAGTTTAAGCAGTGAAGAAGGTGGCGGAAGTGGCACCGGTGGGTTTGTTTCCATAAATGGTGACTCTATGGCCGGTTTATTAAAAGCATTGTATGGTTTTACAGCCGGAGACAATGGAATAAAAATATTAGATGTTTACCAAACGTCCGAAAGTAATCCACAAGAGCGAAAAAATATAGTTTCTATTAACGGTGAATTGCATCTCCCTACACATGGATTATACATTAACGGTTGTAATGTTATAGGTTATGATAATGATATAATCGCATTAAACGGTGATGTTGTTTGTAGTGGATATATTAGACTTGGAGATTTAGAAATATCCAAGGATGGCATAAGCTATCAAGGAAATGAGTTTTATCATTCCGGGAATTCAAATAAAGAAGATGTAAACTGGACTATGAAAGACGGAACGCTTACCGGGGATCTGTCTGTAAAAGGTACAAGCACATTCCAATCTGGCATTACCGCCTTGCATGGTGTAGATCTGGGATTTGATAATACAAGTGTATTGTCTATTTCTGCCAAACGGTTAGCTCAATTAACGGGGGACTTAAATATTGTAACAGGAGGCATAAAATTTGATGATAATTACATTATTCATGTCAAGAATAACAATGTTATCTCATTTTCTGCGTCTAACAAAATATTAAATCTGGGAGACGATAATACCAAACAAATCAACCTGCAAACCAGTATTTATGATGATGATGGTGAATATGAAATGATTTCAAAATTTGGTTCTGCATATTTCCCAGAATCATTTAAGGCAGGACACAATCTAGGGAATATATTGATTGAAACATATAAAAAATCGTCTGAAGATTCTGGTGTAATATTCAGACGTTATATTAGATTAAAATCAGAAGATGGACCAGGATTTTACAGTGATGGTGATAGCGTATTTTTTGAAGCTCCATTTAAATATAATAAAGTAGCTGATGACGATACAGTACAAATCTCTGAAATAATAAAATCATCATTTGGCTATGTAGAATCGTTAAGTTTATATGCTCCATTAAATCGCAAATCATCCAGCTTAATGTTTTCTACAGATGCTGATTTTTTTGTTTTTGACAAACCGATTGAAGGAAAAAAATCAATTGGAATAGCAGATTCTAAAACCCGTCTCCTCCCCAACGAGCTATTCTTTGATGATTCAATCTATTGGTTGGCTTTAGATAATGGAGTTAAGCACTATGGTAATGCCTATTTTGTCAACGACATAGGTTCTGTCACTTTTTCCAGTGGTTTTGCCGGAAATGGCTGGGGTATCATTCAAAACAAATTGACCGGCAACATCAGTGCAACATTTGATGATCTGACAATTCGTAAAAAAATGAGAATATACGAATTGGAAGTGCAGAAGCAATCAGTGACTAACGGGTCTTGGTGGGTCAGCGATGCCTGTTCCGGAGACTTAGTAGAAGAAATATCATAATGTCTGTATATAAATACAAGAAATATAAAATTTCTCTCCAGTCCGATTCTAAAAAGATACAAGGATTACGGACTGGGGATATAGTTAGAAGACAATATTTTGATGGAAAGAATCTTATTTATTCGTTAATGTGTGTATTGGATTATGGAATAGATAAGACTGTAGATTCTAATACAAATGATATTGTCGAAAAACAGTATTTCATCGGAGCACTGTTAGAAGGCGATGTGCCCAAAACAGAAGAAATCTTAGACTTTGCCAGAATTACCAATCTGTTTGATATAAATAGATCTGGAGCCATATATTTAACTGGGTCTGACGATAATGCCCCATATATGGATGTGATTGACGGTATTGGACGTAATGAGAGTTTATGTTGGCCTTCAAATATTGCAACTCCTGATTATGAAGATTCCGAATCACAATATATAGTACGAGGAACAGAAGCAGTAACCACTGATTACATACTATCAGAAGCGGACAATAATCGCATTTGTCATTTTAAAAGAAATGACGCTATATATTACGGTTTCATTGGTCTGCAACAAGATTTCTACAAATATGTTCAAAACCCCAACCGCGTTCTTATTTCATATAAGATCAAAGCCAATAAAGCTGTCAATTGTAAAGTTTCATTAGAATACCAAGATGGAACAAGAACAGATGGAGAAGAAACCACTTCTATTACAACAGATTGGCAATATAAGTTGCACACAATAACTGTCGATTATTCTGGACGTTATTTGCGAACAGTAAAACTGGATTTAAGTGAGATGTCTCCTTCAGATGAAGTTTGGGTGTCGGATTTCAATATCATCTTACTGTCTAGTGTTGCTAACTTTGGCGATGCCAGTAAAATACGTGTTGGCAAATTGAATGGAATAACAGATCCGGTATTTGGTCAATTAGAAGGATATGGAGGTTACTTACAGAAACTTTTTGCTTCAAAATCTGCTCATATTTCTGGAACATTAACTGCTGGTGATGAGAATGGTTTTGCTGCAACTTTTTATGCCGGAAAAATTCATAGGAATGTATTCGTTAATTCTTTAGATGTTAATTTTACATCTGCAATTACTATTGACACTCAAATAGAAAACCCTACTGGAATCGGCAATGTATATAGTGCCTCTAAAATCATAAGCATGATAGCCCAATCTGAAGAGTGGTTCGCGCAACATATCGGGAAAAAATATACATTCTCTTTTTGGATATATGCGGGGCAAGCATGTCAATTATCTATTTTACAAAATGATAAAGCAATAGGAACCGTTCAAATACCTATTGCTGACACGAATATATGGTCTCGTAAAAAAGTAACATTTGAATTACAAGCTCCGAAACAGGCAGAAGAAGCATTGGTTCTATCCATTGTCCCAACTTTTGATACCTCTGATAATGCAGGAGAATCAATATTTTATTTTTCTTCACCACAATTAGAGGCAGGAGAACTAGTCACACAATACCAACCTACTGACACTATACTTAATTACACAGAGGATTATGGAGCTTGGTTTAATCGTGGTGGCATTGGTGGGACCATCCAGAACCCATTGCTTCAATTAAATTTTGACGGAGAAGGCAGTATTGGTACTCGTAGTAATTCTGTATTAATCAAAACGGATGGTTCTGGTCATTTTGCCAATAAAAATATTAAATGGAATAAAAATGGCGATGTAACATTTGGCAAAAATGTGACAATGACTTGGGATAACCTTGACCAGTCTGTAAAAGACGAATTAGTCAGTAAGTCTATTCGTATTGTTGGAACTGATACCTTTACTCTTTTAGGAGACTTAACAGGAGCCGACCCTGTTACTAATCCGGCAGACATTACCTTAACGCTGGAAGAAGAGAACCTACAGTCTACTTCCAGTCAACGACAATGGTATTATTTACAAGGATATGATTATATACCGTTTGAAGGAGAAAATGGAAAGACATTAACAATATGGCCTTTTGAACCTTATTGGGATAATGGTAACTCGCTAACAGTTCGTTGTATCGTGAAATTTAGTGATGAAGAGTATTCCGCTACATTCACAATACGGAAACAATATATAGTGGGCTATTCACTTGAAATTACTTCCAGTCAAGGAGTATCATATAAAAACAATAGTTGTCAAACTGTTTTAACCGCTAACGTCTATTATCAAGGTAAACTAGTTGATCCGGATTATGTAGCTAAAAACTACATATTCAAGTGGACTAGGTATCATCTTCCTGATATGGAAAATGAAGTGATTGATTGGTGGAAAGAACAAAGAGATAATGAAGGCAATATAGTACAACAAGAAATTGATAGATCAAAACCAAGTATCACATTAAATTATGGAATATCAGGACAAGACTGTTTTATGTGTGAACTTCTAAACGGTAACATGTTCCCGTATGAATTCCCTTTAATATTTTAAGTATGGCGGCAGAACAAGAGCAATCCCCTAACCTGCTTGATTTTAATAATAAGCAAGAAAACAATGGAACTAATAACCGTGGACGTTTAACAGCTCACGAATTTAATCAATTGATAAATGCCGTAAACAATAACTCAAATGACACCTTTTCCTTCAAAAAACAAGTAGGTAATCTTTCATTTGATGTAATTGAAAATGAAGAGGCTTTTGAACAAATCGAATCCAAAGATGAAAACACCGTGTATTTCATACTTGAAGAATGATACAGATAAATGGTAAAGATGTCAGTCAAATAAGAGTTGGTAACAAAATAATTACCGCAGTTTACATAGGGACAAAATTAGTTTGGCAATCTATACGTTCCTGCTTTGGATCTGGTTTCTGGATTAACTCATCTCCTTGGAAAAATGATGAAGGCTGGAAAAACTAACAAATTTTTAAATTACGCTTTACAAAAAAATAATTAATTATGGCTAAGAAATTCAGAACTGACGAAATTCCTGCTGGTAAATTTACAGAGGACTGGGGTGGCAATAAAAACAATACCATCCCCGCAGCACCTGACGAAACGAACCTTCTCCCCTACTCTGGGGAGGCTGTCCAAAAGTTTATAAAGAGCTATTTGCAAGACCATGAAAACAATAAAATTGGTCACATTCCTCCTATGACAAAAGATCCGGACGGTTTTTATCATATTCGAGCATTTGCTAATAAAAACACATATAATGAATGGCTTGCTGACCCTGATGAGAATCAAGCATTAAAATTGCTTGATGTTACTATTCCTATTAGTGACGAACAGGGTGTAATGAATATTGTAGAATTAACCACGGCCAGCAATCAAACAAATTATGTAAGCATTGATGGTAGTGTAGTTCTAAAAATGCGTTTTACTTCTCAAACATACAATCCTGTTACTGGGAAATATGCAAATACCTATGAAGATGGTACTATGACTATCCAAAGGCGTGCCTCCGCTTCCGATTCTTGGCGTACAATTGGTACAATGGCAATCAAGAGTGTAGAAGCCGAAAGCGACACTTATACGGATGTAGATATTAGTGGATTACTTAACAGTGGAACCTGTCAATTACGTATCATTGTAACTGGAGACCAAACACAAAGTACCACAACTTATGTAGTGTTCCAAAGTGTTACAAAAACAGAATTGAAACTTACGTTCCGAAACGAATGGCAGCAACCTATTACTGGTGCCACTATGTCTTTATTATATACATATACTGGTGCTGTAGCTAAAACATTAAATTTAAAAATTAGTGGTGAAGGTGGTGTACGTTCTGTCCAATACGCTGTTGGCAAAGTTGAGTACACGGAAACCCCAAATCAGTTTGATGTAACCGACACTGAAGGGGATTCTGTTAAAGTTATGTCTCATGGAGTACATGAAATTGAGGCCTGGTTATCTGTAGATGGCACAGATGTGGAAAGTGAACACATTGTTTCACAGGTAATGATAGTTTCAGACCCTGATAATAAGACTCCATATATCATATTAAACCAGATAGTCAAGTCTCTTGTAAACTGGACATCCGTTCAATTTTTCCAATGGGCAATATATAACCCAGGTTCAGATGTATTACCTGTTACTTTTAAATTAACAGACATTCAAGAGGTTGAGAATTATCTGTCTTACACTGAACAGCAAGCCCAAAATGGTGTGGTTTACACATTTGGCAATATGATAGAAATCGAAAGCAAAGAAACGAATTTCAGTGCTTATATGTTATTTAGCACTGGAGAAAAATACTTGCGTGATCGTATTAGTTTTAATATCGATAACTCACAAAATTTTGCCCCGACTGATGGTGCTGATTTAATTATCAATCCAAAACTACGTAGTAATACTGAAACCCACCCAGATACTATTATTAATACCGTTTCAGGCGAGAATGTTCCCGCGACCTTTGAAAATTTTGGTTTTATTAGTGATGGTTGGGTTGAAGACGATAATGGGATCAAATGTTTGCGTGTTCCTAGTGGAAGAAGTATAACTATTGATTATGAAACTTTTTCTGATTTCATCCAAACACAGAAGACAGGTTCACTTACATTTGAAATAGATTTTGCAACTCGTAATATAACCAACGAAGATGAGCCAGTTCTACGCATGTGTTCTTATACTAAAGACAACAACCCATTAGGGTGGGAAATGAAAGCTACAGAGGCTTGTTTTATGACTTTAGCTAAAGTTACTCGAAAAAACCAAGACATTGGGTATAGAGAAGGAACACGTACTAAAGTGGCAGTTAACTTACTGTACAATTTGTCCAGTACCGGACAAAATTACTGTCGCATTTTTGTGAATGGAATCATTAACCGTGAAATTAACTACGCTACAGATGACACCTTTGTACAATACGTGGATAGCAAACAAACCTCACAAGGTATCCGTATTGGTAGTTCTGGAGCCGACATTGACATTTACAGTATTAAGGTGTATAAGAAAGCACTCACAGCTAATGATGTGCGCCAAAACTATATGGCATCCTTAGATAATAGTGAAGAAAAAATAGCATTCCGAGATTCTAATAACATTCTTGATGGTAATACTATCAGCTACGATCTTGCTTATGAAAAATACAATGTTATTCTTTGGAAAGGTAAATATGCTACTTATGGCAATACTAAAAAGGACAAATTCAACGGAACTTTAATTATCCATATCCCTGGAGAACCGGAGAATAGTGGAACATTGTACGACATGAACGAAAAAGGTCAAGGAACCTCATCCATGTTGTATTGGTGGTGGAATGGACAATGGGGCTTCAATGAAGATGGGTATTGGGTTGATGAGAATGGAGCAAATCGTGGTAAATGTTATCAGTTAACCAACGATGTACCCGGAGCACTCAAATTGGTAGGGAAAGTAAATTTTGCAAGTTCAGCACAAAGTCATAAAATAGGTTCTACAGCTCTATTTAATGATTTATTTAAAGCTGTATGTGGAGGTAATTCCATTACTAATACAGAAGGTTTTGAAAATTGTCGTGTAGCTGTACTTCAAAAACCGTTTTTGTTCTTTGTACAAGAAGATGAGAATTCCGAACCACAATTTAAATCTTTTATGACTTTTGGACCAGGTAAGGGAGACAAACCGACATTCGGATACGACAAAACAAAATTTCCAGATTATGTATGCCTAGAAGGAGCTGATAATGACCGTGCTTTGGTGATGTGCCGCGTACCTTGGATTGATGAAGATGTCACTTTAGAAGGTGAAGAAGATTGGATGTATAACGGCGAAAAGCAAATGAGTCTGGTCTTTGGGGATACCAATAAGATCGCCCCTATCAAAAGTGGATTTAACTTTGTCTTTAAGCATTATGACAATATAGATTATTTCAACGGTACCATCGAAGATTTAAATGCAGCAGAAAATCTTGATACCTCCAAACATTATTGGCTGACTAAATCGGGGCGTAACAATGAACAGTTTGATTTATTCAGGTATGATTTCATTACTTCTACTTGGGTGGGTGCAGGCACTGAAAAGATTGAAAGTGGAAGATATTCGACTGTAAATATCAACGAACAATGCGGGAATATTGCCAGCGGTACAGATTGGGATGCAATTAACTCATCGTTCAAAACGGCTAGAATAGCATTGTTCAAGGCTGATGCAGGAAAATATTTTAATCTTACAGAAACTCATTTTGCTATGAATTTTTGTAAGTTAATTGCAGCCAGTGATAACAGAGGAAAGAATATATATTTTTATGTTGACCCAAAAACTCATTTAATTGGTTGGCATCAAGATGATTTGGACACAATATTTCCTGTAAATAATGTAGGGCAAAGAGAAAAACCTTACTATGTAGAAGAACATGATAAAAATAATGATGGAGGCTTTTATTGGAATAGCGAAGGGAATGCACTATTTAACCAAATGGAAAACGCTTTTCCAGATGAATTGCGTACCAATATGCGCTCTATATTACAAGCAATGCTTAAATTAAGTGATGATGGAACTTTAATGGGCTGTATGGAAAAATATTATTTTTACGTACAACGTTATTTCCCAGCCGTTGCTTACAATGAAGTGGCTCGTCTTGTATATGAACGTGCCAGAACCGCCTATGTGAGTTCAGACCCGGAAAATAAATACACAAATGGTACAGATCCCATAACACAAAGTTTAGGAGATGGATTACAAGCAGAAATGCAATGGGTTGCACGCAGACTTACCTACATATCTTCTTATGCAGCCTTTGGAGACTTTGGAAGGCGTGACGGTGAAGGATCAGCAGGCTCATTAAACTTCCGGTCTATAATAAAAACAGATGGTACACGTCCACAATTTAAATTTTCTATTGTACCACATATTTGGATGTACCCCTCATTTGCCATAGGTTCGACACTATCTTATGGGGTTGGTAACGCACTGTCTCCACGTATTAAAGCCGGAGAAACATACGATGTCAATGTTGGAACTTCAGATGGCAATACTAATATTTTCTTAAATGGTATTGATTATATGCGTTCCATTGGTGACTTTACAGACAAAAGTTTAGGAGAAACATTTAATTTAAGCGGTGCTCGCCTAACAGCCTTTCATGTGGATGGAAAAGATGTTGTTGAATTCCGTCCTACCGGTATGACTATTACTGCCCCTTTGTTGCAAGAACTAGTATTAAAACGTGTCGCTAGTTTAGTAGGTGGTTTAGATTTATCTATTTTGCTTAAACTTAGAATGTTGAATTTAGTAGGAACAATGTTGTCTTCTGTTGTTCTTCCAGCTACCGAATATTTAGAAGAGGTTCATCTTCCTGGGACTTTAACATCTTTGTCTTTAGATCAACAGCCTAATTTGAAAACCATCACATTGGAAGGAGCTGACCGAATGCAAAGTTTATCAATTGGCGCAGGGATTGCAGATTCGCGTACCATATTTAATTTATGCTTTACAGGCAATGCACCGCTGAATTATTTAAAGTTAGCAAGTATAAACTGGACCGAGGTTTCTCTTTATATGATTAACTATTTGGCTTCTATTACAGACAGTAGTGTATCTGGAAAAATAGCAGTAATAAACAATACTACCAACCGACCTAATTTTAACAATAAAATTGATTGGTTGTATCATTGGGGAAATGTAGATGATGAGAACAACAATCTTCATATTACTTACTACTCAACTCCTATTGCAGCTATAGAAATCAAAGGAAGCCAATACATTTATTCTACAGGTGAACACACTTTTTACTGTAAGCCGAATACCGCTAATGGGAATGATGTGGTTAGCATTCGTTGGTCATTGGATACCAATTTGTATGCAAAAATAGTCAATACGTCAAAAGATTATTGCGTTATCAATGTATCTCAATTAGGAGATGAAGATACATTGGCTCCACATACAACTTTAAGATGTTATCTAACAAAAACAAATGGTGAAGTGCTTGAAGCATCATGGGATATTGGTTTATACCCCAGACGTGCTCATCTCGGAGATTATGTATTTTATGATGGAACTTATGGTCCTACAACTGCTGGAAAAACCGTAGTTGGAATTTGTTTTTACATAAATCCAGCAGATGCCAATGATAGACGTATGGTAGCATTATCAAATCTTGAAAATTCAGGTATAGTATGGGGGCTTTATCCTCAAAATACAGGACAAACGGAAGAGTGGAATGAACAATATGCAATTTATCCTATTGAATTACAAGATGATGTTAATTATAGTGTATATGATATAGGTTCAATTGCTAACATTACACAGACTGGCTTACAACCTACAGAATATGACGACCAAGGTAATACCTCTCCTAACTACATAAGGTATGATAATTATGTAGATGAAAATACAATTGACGGATTTGTAAATTCAGATGTTAAAACAGTTGCTGTTGGAGATGGTATCGCTGCTCCAGGTACAATTAATACAGGAAAAGAGGAATTGGCTGCGGATTTAGCTATTTTATCAGGTGCCTATAAAAGAGGTGACGAAGTTCCTGTCGGTTTAGCAAAAACTTTAAAAATTATTCAACATAGAAATAAAATCTTAGAAGATTCAGGAGTTAATTTGCCGATACCTGAAGCGACTGACTTATATACTGAACAAGCAATGTTGACCCAGTATATAAATAACATAATTGCTAACAATGAGAATCTTAGTAAATATCAACAATTTTATTATCCTGCTGTCAGCAAATGCTATGCTTATCAGCCTACAGTGAAAGCAGGCGAAGAATTAGCAGATAAATTTAAATATCATAATTGGTACCTACCATCTGTTGGTGAACTTATGCGTATGTATTGGCACGCTAGGCAAGGAGTGAATTATGACGATGATAAAATAGGTGCAATTTTTCAAAAAGCAATAGATGCCGGTATTTTGAACGATTTTTCTAATTCTTGGTACTGGAGTAGCAGTGAGTACAGTCAGGGCTACAGCTGGGGCGCGTACTTTAGTTATGGCAACTTCAACGGCTACAGCAAGTGCAGCAGTGGCATGGTGAGAGCGGTTGCAGCATTTTAGTATAGTGGAGCGTCTTTTGACGCTCCACAAAAATAAATATGCCATAATTGTAAACCTCTACAGAAAAAATAAAGTATTCGTAAATAAACTATATGTAATAAGACACATTGTGAATAAAATCTTTTAATTATGGCAAGAACAATTCGTAATGCAGGAAGTGCACCTATTTACAGAGAAACAGAAAATTTAATGTTACTCTGTATAGAAATGGTAGAACGAACCCCTAATAGTGTAGGAATTCGTCAATTAAGCAAACGTCTCATAGACACTCTGCTTGATGGATTAACAGTGATAGGATTGGCTTTAAATGAAGAAGATCCTGATTCCAAACTTGAACTTATTAATTCATTTTATTTGCAAATGCGTACAGTGAAAACTTGCATTGACACCTTAAAAGAGTGGTCAAATCGGAGTCCTCATACACGCATAATTAGCAACAAGCAAATGCCACATTTTGCTGAATCTTTAAAGGAAATTTCAAAGCATATTAAAAGCTGGAGAAGCAAAGTGTTGGAGCAGCAGACCTGTTGAACGGTTACGACTATGATAACAGGGACATCTTTATTGAAAAATGGGCGTGTCACTGGGCCTTTACCAAGCGTTAAAGACCTAGTTAAGAACAAGATAGTACACGCAATAACCGCAAGCCGGTACTGGAGTAGCAGTGAGAACAGTCAGAACAACAGCTGGAACGTGAACTTTAGTAATGGCAACTTCAACAACAACAACAAGTACAACAGTAACATGGTGAGAGCGGTTGCAGCACTTAACGATAAATATGTTGAGGGATGGTTTGATGCGTTAGATGATTGCTGTGCCCAAAAAAAGACAAGTTCACAATGTGTTATGTATAGACTTATTTGGCATGAAGATCTATTAGATTTAGCGAGAGAAGTTTATGAACGAACATATAGACCAACAACAAGTACTTGTTTTATAGTTACCCGTCCTAAATTACGGGAAGTGTTTGCTGCAAATTTCCGTGACCGTATTGTACAACATTGGTTGTGCCTACGCTTAGAGCCACTGTTTGAGGCACGTTTTGTTGAACACGGAAATGTATCATTTAACTGTCGAAAGGGTTTTGGAACATTTGCATGTATTGATCAGTTGACAAAAAATACAATTGAAGTCTCTGATAATTATTCGCACGAGGCTTGGTATGCTCAATTTGATATTAAAGGATTTTTTATGTCAATTGATTGCGAACGATTATTAGAACACTTATTACCATTTATCAAAGAAAAATGGAATTATTGGAAAGGGACCATATATGAACAAGATTTAGATTTAGTGCTATGGCTTACAGAAATAATTGTACGACATCGACCACAAGATGATTGTATACGTCAAGGAAATTTAAAATTATGGAGAATACTGCCTAAAAACAAAAGCCTGTTTTACAATGAATGGATGAAAGGCGAACCAATAGGAAACCTAACTAGTCAATTATTTGCCAATTTTTACATGTCATTTTTTGATGAATGGGCTATTAAAGCAGCAGAAGAAAGAGGAGCCAAATATGTACGTTTTGTAGATGATTTTAGCTTTGTGTGCAAAACTAAGGAAGATGCAATTTATTTCAAAAGAGCTTCTAGGAATCAACTACGATATATTTTAAATATTCAAATGCACCCTAATAAAATCTATATTCAAGAAGTTAAAAAAGGAATAAAAATGGTAGGAGGAGTAATTAAGCCGGGTAGAGCTTACTTATCGAATCGAACTGTTGGAAACTTTATTAATGCTGTAAGTTATTTAGAAGAAGCATGTAAAAACTGTGACAAAGAAGCTATATATGCCAATGTGAGGTCTATAAACTCTTATTTAGGTTTCTTAATTCATTATCAGTCATACGGAATCAGGCGCAAAGCATTTTCAGAACTACATTATTTTTGGAAGGCTTGCTATATTCAAGGAAAATTTCAAGTTGTAAAAATAAAAAACACAGTACAATGTTTATAACTTATAATCAAGGTAATGAGCAACCTCAACGCATACGACACAATATAAAATTAGGGTTGCGTCAATACACAATTGCATTTGATGTTCATATAGTAAAAGAAGGTGAAAACGAACAATACAAATGGTGTGAGATAACCCTTCCAGTTGGAACACCCACATATAGCCAATTGGTTTCAGCTATTATTCATGGACGTTACTCCGATGATGCAATGCAAGCCATTATTAATAATTACCTCCTAGAAGATGAAGATAGTGAGCATCAAAAAGAATGGAATGACATGCAAATGTGGAGAGTGGAAGCAAAGCGTATGGCCAAGGAAATATTAGAAGAGATTAAGAAATAGTTTATCTCTTCTCGCATCAACAAATACTTTGTTCAAAGGCTATTCTTTTGAAAAAGTAATTTATGGGAACAGTAGCAAAATCTTCTATCACACTTGTATCTATTAGCGATGCTTATTCGTTGTCGCTAACCCCAAACTCGTGTGTGATTAAAGCAGATTTCGATGGTTCTAACCCTAAATTAGAACATGCTTATACTATTATTTCAGCATATTGTGGAGATGAGAAAACCCCAATAGAAATTGATTCCAGCACTATTATAAAAAGTAACGATAATATAGAATGTCAACTAATAAAAGTTGATAGCTATAGATACCGATTATCCATTATATCACTCCCAGTTGATATATTACAAGGATATATTGAAATTCCAGTTCTTTCTGGAGTAAGTGCAGGGTTAACTGGGCGTTTCACATTTTCTATTGTACGCGAAAGTACCATGCTGGATTGGATTCAAGATTGGGAAAACAATAAAACAACTATTGGCTCTTCTTATGTGATTACTCCCAAAATATTTGTTGGAAAAAAAATAATTGGTAGTCACGACAGTCTTGAAGATGTTCCAGGATTAACGGGGGTATATATTGGTCCTTCAGAAAATAACGGAGCCGGTATATATGGATATAAAGATAACAAAGAAATTTTTCATATAGACCAAACCGGAGGTAAAATAGGCGGTTGGGATATTACATCTGGTGGTATTCAATGTGAAGATGGCACATTATCCATAAAATCAGAAGGAACCATTTCTGCTCAAAGTGAAGGCATCATTCATTGGTCATTAAACAAAGACGGTTCAGCCTCTTTTGCCAATGGTAATGTTACAATGGATGTTGAGGGAAATGCCTCATTCAAAGGAACAATAGAAACATCTGGTGGTAGTATTGCAGGGTGGATCATAGGAGCCGATAGCATTTACAATGGAACTATAGGAATCAATTCATTAAAAAAATTCATAGCCATCGCTAATGTTGCTTCTGTCCAAGATATTGGTAATCAATTAGACTGGGTAAAAGAATATGGCGGTGTTGCAATGTATTGCATCAGTAACACTAATTATGGTCTGATAGGATATAAAAATAACGAAAAAGTGTTTTCAGCAGGTTCTGATAATTTTATTGCAGGTTGGAACTTTAATGAGAAAGCTATTTTTAGTGGAATACAAACAAATTCTGGATTTACAACAAAATCTGGAGACATAACAATTAGTTCTAATGGTATTAGAGGATTTAAATGGCGTTTAGAAAAAGATGGTTCAGGAGCATTAGCAGGAGATAATATCACATGGGATAAAGACGGAAATATGAATTTTAAAGGTAAAATTGATGCTTCTCAAATTATATCTGGAAAAATTGATACGTCTCTTATTAACACAGATGCAATATTATCAAATGGAGATGCCTGGGCATTATTAAAAGATGGTTCTGGTTATTTAGCTTCAAAAAATTTAACTTGGGATGAATTTGGTAATATAAATGTATTAGCTTCATTATCATTACCATATAAAGAATTTTACATTAACACAGATTCAACCCCAACTCCTATGGATTTATCACAAGGAAGATATTTTATAGCGAGATATGGAAATATATATGGTGATCAAATTATAGAACTTCCCACCCCTATTAAAGAATATAATGGTTCAGAAATTAGAATATATTCCGGATTTATGACAACAAGAGCTTCCAGAAGTGACTTTGATATAATAATAAAAGGAAATGGTATATTTTTCTATCCAGGATATATTCCAGTACTAGGTTCTCCAATACAAATCTCAAAAGTGCGTGTATCAAATAAAGAAATTATTTTAAGATGTATTTCACTGGGGGATTTTGTTTTTTGGTATATACAAAATTTCTGTGACTTTACAAATGATGATTTTAATCCACAGTAAGTCAATAATAAATTGATGTAAATGCGCACAGATATTTATGTAAATACAATTACGGGTGATATAGTTTTAAAAAATCAAAACTCTTTAGAAGAATATTTGTTTGAATGGATCGAAGAAACTGATTTACAACTTACCGCTCAAATAATACTCCCTTCCAACTTTGATATAAAGCAACTTTACACGATTGGTGTGCAAATAAAGATACCATATACACCAATCTATAAACCAATAAAAATACGTTTTAGTAGAGACTTTGGTGGTGGTAATATTCGTATAGTTATAAACCCAACTGATAACTCTGAATGGTTTGAAGTGCATACAAGGCTATTTGGCCTACAAGATAAGATTTTGTATGCTTCACAATTAATAATGGTTAGTCAAGATTATTATCTTATACAAATAAATAAAGGGGTGGCATATTTATGGTCCAATGCAATATCTGATATGGTAAATATAAATGCAAATATTCAGAACCGAAACTTATTGTTACAATGTGTTCCGTCCAACAACTATAGGTATCCAACTTCAGGTGTGGGTTTAATTAAATATCTTCATGCCAACCTTAGTCATTCAGGATTAGCAGAAAAGTTACAAACTGAATTCAAAGATGATAAAGTGGAGATTATTAATGCCGCTTTTAATTCCTATTCAGGAGATCTGGAATTAGACTTAGATTTTTCAGAAGCAGATGCAGGTGTATAAAGTAAAACGAAATCAGAACATATTTGATGTTGCAGTAAGCACACATGGTTCTATAGAAGGTATATTCGATTTGTTAATCAACAATCCTGATTTATCCTTCCACTCACAATTAAAAGAAGATGAAGAAATATATTGGGATGAAGAATTTATTATATATGACAGCATTGTAAATACATTACAATCAGAACATATTGTACCGGCAAACGGGGAACGACATGTATATCACAAAAGTACAACAGCCTCATTACGATGTGTTGTGTACATATCCCCCAAAGAAGCATCCATTGCATTACAAATGGCCGGAGACGGAAATCTTATTGTTGATTGGGGAGATAATAGCGATCTGGAAACTATAACGCTATCTCCCACTCTACAGAAATATGTGCATTTTTTCGATAATTATACCGATGAAAGATCAATTAAATTGTATGGTGATTTCAATTTAAAAACCTGGGAATTGTCTTCTATTAATGGCTTAATCATGCCAACTATGCCCTTGGTGGTAGACGAGATAATTTCGGAGAAGAACAATCTCTCTCTACAAGGACTATTTTTATGTAAAGGTACATATTTGGTGAAACTGGCTGACATGAGTTTATCCAGCCTTGCTCCCATTCAGGATATGAGTTTATCTAATTTAGAGTTAAGAAATATTGATTATACAGAAGACACAGTTATCAATGACTATTTAATCTATATTGCAAAGCATAATAATCAACGGAGGAATTGTAAAGTTATATTAGATACACAACCCTCTGGAACATATAAGGAGCCGCTTAAAGATAGTAATGGCAATTATGTTATTACAACTGGTATGGAAGCGATATACGTGATTACCCATGAAACTGCATGGAATGAAGCGGGTTCATGGAGCTTTGATATAAATGGAACGATTTATCAATATGAAAATTCAGACATAGCATGAGCCGTACATTAACAGAAATATACAATGAAGCCGTGGAGACCAGAAACAAATATCTGGAACTTACAGAGCTAACAAATGACTCAAAGATGTCAATAATCAATGCTTTCACATGGGTAACAGCTGCTGCAATTTACTCATTTGAAACATTGTTAGACGTTTTTACCACAGATATTGCTAAAACCTTTACCCAACGAATTAATGGGACTTCAGCATATTACGCAAATGCCATGTTGAAATGGCAATATGGAGATGATCTAATTATCAATGATGAAGGTACAGCATTTCATTATGCAACTGAAGATACAACAAAAAGATTGATTACACATGTATCTTATCAAGAGTATTATAATGAAGAGTTCAAAGATAATATTTTGATATTAAAAGTTGCTTCCGGAGAAGGTCGTTCTTTGTCCCAATTGTCTGATGAGGAACTAATTGCAGCACGTGCATATCTTAATCAGATTAAATTTGCAGGTGTTAAGTGTAATGTAGTTAGTCGCAGAGGCGATGTGCTTGTTCCCAGACTCACCGTGTATTATGATGGAGCCATTACGAAAGAGGAACTTTATGATAATATTGATACAGCACTTATTGATTTTATTGTAAATATGAAATTTGATTCTCTTGTCTACTCACAAAAAATTATAGATGCCATTCAAAAAGTAGAGCATGTTACAGATGTTCATATTGATCATGAAGCTAGTGTAGAACAAGGAATATTTATCGCTCAATACAATGACAATAATGAACTCGGACCATTAACCAAAATTGAGCGGAAGTGTTATTTAGCAAGCGGTTATGCAAAACAAAGTACACAGCAAGATGCAGAAAGTGAACTTCCCACCTTTCGTGAGGCAATTGTTATAAAACTAGAAACAGAATGAGAAGTTATCGTATTAATACTGACCGTATAGTAAATCAGTTAGTTCCTCATTATCTTGGAGGACGAAAACTGATATTATTTCTTCAAGCCATTTTACAACCGTTAAACTCTTTGAATATAAAATGGAAAGAATGGGCTGACGAAAAACGAATAGAAGCAGCAATGACCTCCCAGGTTATTATGATGGAATATTTTTTAAATCATAAATTTAGGAAGTATTTTTTAGACACCTCTGAACATATTGTCATTTCAGATGGTGCTATAAATGGAGTACCAATATATTGGGAAGATGCTAATAAAAATATATGCGAATTTCCTTTGTATAACGAAGGCGAAATCGAAGTTAGCGGACACCCAACCACTCCATTGCGTTGGAAAGATGAAAAGATGCCAACAAGTGATGTAAGTTTTGTAGTAAGTTGTCCTGCTATTAATACCAAGACAATCTCACAAGAGGAACTTACAGCTATGATTACTTATTATGTAGATCGTTATCGTATTGCAGGAAAAAAATTTAAAGTTACATACGCTTAAATGAAAGAGTTTACTTCACAAACAGGTGGGCGTTACACCTACATTGATGATATTATGAATTTACAGAATCTTGCATTAGCTTTTACAAGTATATTTGATGAGTGTGATAACTTTATTATCAGCGGATGTCAAGTATCAGGTACAAGTATTAGTGCTGGATATGTCTATATCAATGGTAAAATACGTTATTGCGCAGGAACATCTGGAGTCTCTAAATGGCCTATGTATTTGTATGAGAACAACTCGGTTGAACGTGTGTCTTATGCTGATTCCGGAGATAAAAATGGACGGAATATATACGGATGTGCTGTATCATCCAGTGTACCAATAGCCAATGATGTACTAACTGAAGCACCACCCCAATTTATCAGTATTACATCAGATGGTACAGCACTTCGACTTAAAGAAGCGTTATTTGGTAAATATGCTTTAATGATAGATTCCCCTAATTCAGTTCAGACTGTACAGAAGGATGTTGTTATTGATGGAACAGTAACGGCAAATAAAGACCTTACAGCCCAAAAGGGGATTAATTTAACATCAGGAACAGCTAAAGCTAGCATCACCTATAATGCCTCTGGAGCATTAAGTATTCAATCCCAATTAAATGGAAAGCCTGTTTACAAAGTAACTATAACAGAGGACGGAGCTATTCAATTTTATATTGGAGATACTTTATTGGCTTCGCTTGACTCCAATGGTATGACGCTAAAAGTCACAATGTCTTTAAATTCTATTAAGGCAGGAAATATTGTTGTAGCTAGTAATCATATATATAATACAGGCGTTGCAGCTGATACTGGTAGTATAAATATCAATATGTTAGGGTACAATGAAGGAGATTCCTATTATCGGGACACCAAAATTGGCGATGGAAAAAATACTGTTATACTAGAAATCACAGGAAAATCTAAAGCTAGTATTTTTTATGGACCAGTAAAAATATCCCATGCGGATTCTTCGCTCCTAAGTTTAAAGAATGCCTCTCTTCCTAAGACAGACAATCAATTGATAACCTGTTTAAATTGGGAAGACAAAAATTCAGAACAAATCGGTTATATGGGGTATTCCAATATCTCTAACAAAGATTTATATATCAAAAATAACATTGGAAACTTGGTTCTCAACAATGACGTATATGTAACAGGAAAACTATTCGTTGGTGGAATTGATGTTATAGCTAGAACTATAGAATATCCCAAAGATAGTGGATGGATTGCAATCAATGTTCAGAACTGTGGTATTACAACAAAACTGTATGTCCGTCAAGTTGGAAAAGTAGTGTCCATTCAAGGAGAATTACATACCCATCACAGTGGTACCATATTTACATTACCAAACACCATTGATCCTCCTAAATATAAAATAGGTTATTCCCATAATAAAGGACGTGGAAATTGGCATTGTACAATACAAGGCGGACAACGTAATTGTGTAGTTGATTATTGTAATAATGGATGTTCAGAATACATCGGATTTTTAATGACATATATTATTTAAATTATGAAGATTATTAATATTAGCGTTGATATTGAGAGTCAACTTTTAAATTCTCGGTCAACATCGTCTCAAAAAAATAAACCTAATGAAAACGTTTCCGAACAGCAGAAAGAAACCAAAACGCCGCAAAAAAAAGCCCGGAAGACCAAAGGGGCACAGTCTGAAAAACTTCGACCAGACACGGATCGGATTTCTGATGAAACATGAAGTTCCTATAGAATATAAACTATTAATGGAAGTATCTGACTTCCTAAAAATTCATGCACCATCTCCGGAACTGATTGAAGCAATAAGTTATGCTTCAGATGACATATTCTTCAAAAAGGCTAAGTTCTGGAGATGCTTAATGGATTATAAAAAGTATGGTTTAAGACCTCCATATAGTATTCATACAAACGCAAATAAGGAATTATATTATATACATATAAGATTTAAAAAGTATCTAATTTGATAATTTATATAAATCAATTTAGATACTTTTTTATATCTATAATCTTGTAAATAAGAAAATAATTAGTAATTTCGCATCACAATTGATACACACGATCTTTTATATTGACTTTTAACACAGTAAATTCATGCACAAGGTATCGCGCTTTTTCAAGCCTTTACCATGTCCTACCCCAGCTCCTAAAAAACTGTACCTATTAAAATGCGAAGCAACTGGATTATATAAAATTGGAGCAACAAGCGAGGATGTAAAAAATCGTATTAGTAAGCTGTATTATAATAGCCACACTGATCAACGAACAATTAAAATTATAAAAGTTTGGGAGAAGTGTGGCTATTGTGAGTATTATATACTCAACAGTTTTGCTAAGTTAAAGGTTTCTCATCCTTTCTACAAAAACGGACATACAGAATGGTTTAAATTCACAAGTGATGAATCCAGTCTAATACGGACTGTAGAATCTATTATTTCAAGTTTAACATAGAGGAAAATATGATTAAAGTAACTAGACTAAATGCGGTTACTTCTTGGAGCCGTGCTTTAAATGCAGCACGCAGAACCGTAGGAAAGTCAGCATTAAAAAAAGAACCTTCAGACTCATGGAAAGCAAAAATGTTATTAGCAGAACATTCTCCCATTCGTTTGGTAGAATATGAATGGACATGGGAACAAATACCTCAATGGGTAACAGTGCATTTCGTTCGTCATCATATAGGATGTGAAAAGTTTGTTCATACTCAACGACCGGATCGTACCGGTTCACAAATTCCTAGAGGAGAACATTTGCAAGGAGAATTAAATGAAATGGATATGACTGCAAATGCACAAGAAATAATGGCTATTTCACGAGTACGTTTATGTAATTGTGCTTCAAAAGAAACTAGAGAAGCATGGACAGCAATGTTGCAAGAACTAAAAAAGATAGATCCGGTTCTTGTTAGTAAGTGTGTGCCAACATGTGTTTATCGCGGTTTTTGTCCAGAGCTAAAATGTTGCGGATATGCCAATACTCATCAATTCCATGAAGCTGTTGAAAAATATAGAAAGACTGAATAATTATGAAAGTACAAAAAAGAACAGGTCAAATTGTAGATTTTGACCTAGAAAAAATAGGAAATGCGATAAAAAAAGCCTTTGATAGCAAACAAGTTGAATACGACCCAGCAATTGTAAAATCGGTTGATAAATTAATTAGCCTTACCTACACTAATGTTCCCGTATCTGTAGAAACCATCCAAGATTACGTAGAACGCGTATTAATGCAATTTGGATATTATGATATAGCCAAGACTTTTATCCTATATCGTGAACAACGTAAAAGTACGCGTTTTGTCAAAGAACGTATTGATTATATGAATCAATATAGTCAATCAACAGACAATGCAGCTTCTTCATCAGAAACCGATGGGAATGCTAATGTAACTATGAAAAATGTAGCTAACTTGGAAGGTGAAGTCTATAAAACTACTAATCGGATAATCCAACGCCAACGTATGAAAGATGAGTTGAACATTCTCTTTCCAGAAGTAGCAAAGCAATACGAAACAGATCTTGATAATCATATTATTTATACACATGATGAAGCATCTACGCCAGTATTAAAACAATATTGTATGGCGGTTAGTTTGTATCCATTACTAACAGAAGGCGTAGGCAATATTGATGGTGTTACCCCTTCAGAGCCTAACGATTTACAGTCGTTTAGTGGGCAAATAACCAACTTGATATTCTTACTTTCTTCCCAATGTAAAGGAGCGGTAGCCGTAGGTGAATATTTCATTGCACTAAATTACTATGTAGTTAAAGAGTTTGGAGATAAATGGTATGAAAAACTTGACTGCGAGGCTTCCTCGCCACATTGCTTAATTAAAAGAACAGTACGTGATAATATCCTGAAAGCGTTCAAACAGTTTGTGTGGGGCGTTAACCAACCAGCCGGAAATCGTAGCTATCAAAGCCCATTTACAAATATTTCTTATTATGACCATACATATTTCACATCGCTCTTTGGAGAATTTTGTTATCCGGATGGAAGTAAGCCTGAATGGATAGCTATTGATACATTGCAACGTATGTTTATGAAATGGTTTAATCAAATACGTTTAAAGCAAGTATTAACCTTTCCGGTAGAAACTTTTGCGATGGTTCATAATGGCGATGATATAATCGACCTAAATTACAAACAACTTTGTGCCGAAATGTATGCGGAAGGGCACTCGTTCTTTACTTATATTTCCGATAGTGCAGACAGCCTTGCATCATGCTGTAGGCTTAGAAATGAATTGGCAGAAAATACCTTTAGCCCCACTTCTGGCTTGACCGGTGTTATGACAGGTAGTTGTAATGTGATTACTTTGAATATCAATAGAATCGTTCAAGATTGGGCATTGACCCACACATTAAATGGAACACCTTTAATTAAGGGTAAGAAACTTATAGGTAATCCCTTACGTGTAACAGTAATTGAAAATGATTTAAAGAACTATGTAACTAGGATTTTGGAAAGAGTCTATAAGTATCATATTGCTTTCAAGACAATGCTATACGACCTTGAAGACAAGGGAATGTTTGCCGCTTCAAATGGCGGTTATATTCATATCAGTAAATTATATAGCACCATAGGCATCAATGGGTTGAATGAAGCCGCTAGATTCTTGGGAATGAAGGTAAGTAATAACCCGGAATATATTGAGTTCCTTCAACTCATTTTGGGCACTATTAAAGAACAAAATAAACTGCATTCTATCCATGACAGAAAACGACCTTTCTTGTTTAATTCAGAAGTTGTGCCAGCAGAAGGACTGGGAGGAAAGAATTATAAATGGGATAAAGAAGGTGGATATGTTGTTCCAGAGGATGAGAATTTATATAACTCATATTTTTATAATGCCCATGATGACACTTCTATACTAGATAAATTTATATTACATGGGCACCAAACCTATCAGTACACTGATGGAGGCTCGGCAGCTCACATTAATTTGGAAGATCATTTATCAAAAGAGCAGTATCTGAAATTAATTGATTTTGCCATAGCCAATGGAACCAATTACTTTACCTTTAATATACCAAACAGTAAATGTGAAGATTGTGGCAAAATCATAAAAAGACCCATTGATACTTGCCCTTGTTGTGGTAGCCATAATATTACTCAATATACACGAGTTATCGGATATTTACGCCCAACAAAAGCATTTGGAAGTGATCGACAACAAGAGGCTAGAAACCGTATATATAGTGATGGTAAATCCCAGGTATGAAATATGTAGATACAAAAATAGTGTTTCAAGAATTGCCTAATGAAATTACTTTGGCAATAAATATAAGTGGTTGCCCATGCGCCTGCATCGGGTGCCACTCTTCTTATCTGTCACAGGATATAGGAGAATCATTAACAAAAGAAGCACTTCAACAATTGATACGCAAAAATAAAGGAATAACAGCTATATTATTTATGGGCGGTGATGCAAATCCGGCATATATAAATAAATTAGCCGAATACCTTTATCATAACTATCCTAATTTAAAAATTGGCTGGTATTCTGGACGAGATAAATTATCCGAAGAGATCAAACTTGATTTCTTTCATTATATTAAATTAGGCCCGTATATATCCAGCAAGGGACCTCTTAATAATCCGAACACTAACCAAAGATTATATCAAGTTGTTAAAAGGGAGAATGATATTAACCTATTTGATATTACTTCTTATTTTACAAATAATCAATATAATAATTAAATATATATTATACATCTGTAACACAGTAATATATATTTTTATTCAAAAAATATTTTTGGTTTTATTTTGATAGTTAAATTGATACAATTATCTTTGCAGTGTTCTTTGAAAAATGATAGTATGTTGCATGGTCAAGCACGTCTTATTGTGCAAGACAATAAGGCAGCAAAACAAGAGATCGAATTGGCTATTGGAAATTTGAAAGATGGTGATTACACCATTCTTATTATGGACGATACCAAAAACAAATCTCTACCACAATTGAAGTATCTATTTGGTGTAGTACTGAAGACAATTTCAGAACAATTGCCTACACACCCGCCAGTAGATGCCCTATACAGATATTTTGAGGAAATTTATGCTCCGATTCATGTCTGTGATCTTCCCGGAGGTGAAAAGTATGAATACTTTTACCTCAAAAATGAAAAAGCAAGTGAGATGAATGAAGTTATTGAGAGAATCATTCATCATGTAAACACTGAATGGGGTATTAAGGTTATGTTGAAAGATAAAACCAAAATGCCAGAAGCAAAAGAACTTTGGGCTGGAGCTTATACCGAACAGTGGAATCTTCCCCTCTCTAAATTAAACAAATAATTTTCATTTTATGGAAGAGATGATTAAAAATCCGTATGCCCTCTTTGCGGAGAATCAAGAAACTTATGAAGAGGCGGTAAAAAAAAGTACCGATGAGAGCCAATCATTTCAACGTACCAAACATTTCCGTATGGATTCCGCAGGAACTTATACTGTGCGTATCCTTCCCTTGGCACCAGCCGAGCAACCAGACGGTTCTTACAAATTAGAACGTAAGGGGTACGAATATCCGGTCAAAACACAGGTGTTGAAACTGGACAACCCACGTCCAACAGGAAAAAAAGACAAACAGTTCTTTGTAAATATCTGTCATTCCAGCTATGCCGGATTATCTGTAGACCTAATTGACACTTATCTTCAAGTTGCTGAAAATAAGTATGGCAGTGATGAAAAATTGATGAAAAAGATTAAAGGTTCAGGCTTTGATGGTGGTCTAAAATGGAACTCTCAACGTGCCATGTATATTTTAGATTTGGACAACCGTGAAGAAGGTATTCATTTACTTATCCTGTCTTATTCACAATACAAAGATTTGGAGGATCGCAAACTGGCTATATGGAAGAAGCTTCTGGAAAAGAATCCTAAATGTTTGTGCCCTATCTCTTCTTTGGAAGATGCTTTCCCGGTAGAAATTACTCGTAAAGAGGAAAACAAGAAAACCACTTACACATTCAACATTGATACAATTTCCGGTGCCGAACCTCTATCTGAAGAGGAAGTCAGTTCGTTGTTGGAAACACAGCGTATCCCGGCAGCTATTTACCGTTACTCACGTTTCCACATGGAGGCTACCATTGAGTTCTTGAAGCAATACGATGCTAAAATGGAAATGGATGTGATGAGCAGCAAAGAGATCACAGAAGCTATTGAAAAGATTAAAATGGAGCTTCATCCTGATGATAAATCCCATTTCTCTTTTGACAAAAAAGAACGTAACAGCGGTGATAATGAGGAACCATCAGACAACGAATTGGATTCATTGTGGAACCTCTGGGAAAAACTAAATGAACGCGGTATTGGTGATAAGAGCGAAGAAGGGCAAGACTTACGTGATGCAATTCGCGAATATATTGATGCCAATGAGCTAAATGTCCGTGTCACTCGTGGAAAAACAAATGAAGATTTGCTGAATGACATTGAAGACGCGTTGGAAGTTGCTAAAGATGGCAGCAACAACGAAGATGACAATACACAAAACGACACCAAACCGGAAGACACGCCTTTAGAGCCAGAACCGGAAGAGGAACCAGAACCAACCCCCGCTCCTACTCATACTGTTCGTAGACGTGGTGAACATAATGACGACACCAATGAACCGGCTGCAAACCCAGTCCGTGAACGCAGAGCCGCACGTCCTGAACGTAGAAGAAGATAATTCATTTTTGTATTAGCATTATAGGGGCATATCTAACTAATATTAATATGTCCCTATTTAAATTGAATCACAATGAGCAAGAAAATACCAAGTGCCTTATTGTTGAATGATATACATGTATCAAAAGACAATATTCCAGAATTTCAAAAAAACTGGGACGAGGCTTTATATATATGCGATCAATATGGGATTGAAGATATGATAATTGGTGGAGATTTGTGGTTATCACGCTCTTCTCAAACACTTAGCACACTCATGGCTGTTCGCCAAGCTATCATAAAAGCCACTAAAGCCGGAATAAGCATTACCGTTGCCGAAGGAAATCATTGTAAAGTTGACCAGGAATCAGTTCTAGGGTATAGTCATTTGTTTAGTGAATACCCCCATGTCTATGTTGTTGATGACTATTCGATTATTAATATTAGCAACGATGTAGAACTATATATAATGAGCTATTTTCCAGAAAACGGAAGTTTCGTAGAACGGCTGAAAAAAATGGTAAAGGCGGAATTGAACGCGTCTGTACATAATATCCTATATATTCACGAAGGAATAAACGGGGCACTTAGCACGCCTAATGAAAAAGAACTGCCCACGAACATTTTCAGTGATTTTGATACAGTTCTTGTAGGACATTATCACAATCGTTGTATTATCAAAGGTACCAACATTGAATACATAGGTTCTTCCAGGCAACATAATTTTGGCGAAGATGAAGAAAAGGGCTATACCATTATATATGATGATGGTAGCCATGAATTCATAAAGAACCAAGTTAATATTCGCTACAAAGTTTTGGACATAAAAGCTAGTCAAATCAATTCAAAACTAATTGATAAGCTGGATGATATGAAAGCGGATGGAAGATACAAGATTAAAACAAGAATCAGTTGTACAAGCCAAGAAGCTCCAAATATTGATAAACAAAAACTTCTGGAAGCGGGATCTTCAAAAGTGGAAATTGTTACTGAAGACGTAGAAATTACAGAAACAACAGCCCACTCTTTAGATAAAAAATTCGACAAATCTGGTATTAAACAAGAATATACTAGTTTTTGTGCTAACAAAGGAATCATAAATATAGAAATGGGGTTGCAATACCTCGATAAAATCAGTTAGTATGTGGACATTAAGACAAGTTTACGCAAAAAATCTATGCGCCTTTAAGCAATTGGATTATACATTGTTGCAAAAACATACAACGCTGATTTTTGGCAACAATATGGATAATGATTCGCAAGGTTCAAATGGTTCCGGAAAATCTGCTATGTTAGAAGCAATCGCCATTGGGATAACCGGAGAAACTCTTCGTAGAATAAAAATGGATGAGATAATCAATGATGCAGAAGATGAAGCGACCGTTTCCCTTTTGCTCCAGAATAATACTACAGGAGAGTACTTATCTATTAAACGTGTTATCTCCCGTAAAACAGCACAGATAATCAAAGTTTCTATATATGATGATGAAACTGATTGTAACATAAAACATATAGAACAAGCCGGAGTTGCAGATTACAATAAATTTATACTTGAAACACTGGGGCTGACTAAAGATGATGTTTTCTCAAACTTCATTCTTTCTAAGCACAAATATTCGTCATTTCTCTCCAGTTCTGATCGCGAGAAAAAAGAAATCATTAATCGTTTCAGTAATGGTGTAATGGTGGATGAATCTATCGCTGCATTACAAGAGGATATGATACCGATTCAAGAATCATTAAAACAAGCAGAATTGAATGTAGCGAATCATACCGGACGTGTTGAAACATTACAAGAGCAAATCAACACAGCTATTACAGAATCAACAGAGCGTTCACAAAAGAAAGCTGAACGTATAGCAAACTGGAATGAAGCTATTGCCGGGAAAAGAGCTTATATCCGTGAGCAAAATGTTCTCATAAATAAAAGTGACGAGTTACTGGAGCAATATGATAAAACAGATGAAGTATTGCAAAAACTGGAAAACAGTAAAAAAGATACCGGTGCATGTTTTGAAATTATTTCAGAACGTTTTACTTCATGCGCTTTGCCATTACCTAAGGATTTTGCAGCTATATCAATTAAAAATCAGAAAGAATTGGAGGTTGTTACAACAGAATATTCCAATGTACAACAACAGCTGATTCAGCATGAGAAAAAGATTGCAACAGCCAAATCCTCTTATGAGAAGCTGTTAAAACAACATGAGAAGTTTCAAGAAAACTTCAAAAAGAAATCCACCAAAATTGAGAATCAAATAAATGAATTATTGGATTCTATTAAAAAGTTGGATGCCGAGAATAGTAATCTTAGATCACAAAGGACTAAGTTGGAAGCAGATATAGCCAGCCTCCAAAAACAACTTGCCGGAATTATCGTTTGTCCTAAATGTCAACATGAATTCACATTGGCTAATGATATAGATATAAACGAGGTTAAACTAAGATTGCAAGACCGAAATGGAGAGACACAAGACATTCTCCAAAATATTGAGGCTAATGAAAAACGCATTTCAGATATTACAACAAAAGGACGCGAAGCTCGTAAAGAACAGGATGAATTGAATCGCAGTAAAATAGAATGGTCGAATAAGATTACCGAGACTTGTACGGCATTGGATGAATTATCACGTAATACGTCTTATTTAACCAATAAAATGCAAAACCTCCAGCATCAAATGAATACCCTTCAGAAATCCATTGATGATGCGCGTACTAATTTATTTGATGATTCTTATGCAATATTAGATGAAGCTATTAGAAAGCAAGAATACGAAGCAAAGCAGGCCGAGTTGAATATTAACAATGCTAATGGAGCTATTCAGTCATACGAAGAATCTATTCGTGACATCGAAAACTCTTCCGAAACTGACATGATAGAATCTCTCAAAGCCAACAAGAAAAAATATGAGAAAGAATTGGTATTAGCCATTTCTGAAAAAGAAACTATTGAACGGAAATTAAATTCATATAAAGAGCAAGAAGCAACCTTTACTGAATTTAAAACCCATCTGGCTAATACTAAAATTGATGCTCTTAGTCACATAACTAACGAGTTTCTGGAAGCCATTGGTAGTGACATTCGTATTGCATTTTCCGGTTTTACAGTCTTAAAAAGCGGAAAAATCAGAGATAAGATTTCCATTTCTCTTATTCGCGATGGTGTAGATTGTGGCTCTTTTGATAAATTTTCAGAAGGTGAAAAAGCAAGAGTTAATCTAGCTAATATTTTGGCAATGCACAAACTTACCAATGTAAATTGCGATGACGATAAAGGACTAGATCTCCTGATACTTGATGAAATATTAGAAGCCACTGACGAACAAGGGCTTTCCAACATTTTTGATGCCCTCAATCAATTACAGATTACATCTTTGGTAGTCAGTCATGGAAATATAGCTGAAGGCTACCCATACAAGACTGTAGTCAATAAACTTAATGGCGTTTCATACATAGAATGATTAACGAATCAAAAAACATTAAAAATGAGTCAATAAATCAAATTACACGTGATAATGTGCTTGCATTAGATATAGCAGAGCACTGTGGATATTACTCAACCCATGAATCGGGAACATGGAATTTTACCCAAAGAAAAGGCAAAAATGCGACCGAGCAACATAAAATGTTTTATGACACACTGGTTGAATTTATCCAAAAATACAACATCAAATTGATTATCGCTGAAGATGTATGCGTTTCAAAGCATTTCATTGCAGCGCGAAAACTATCCGAATTTAGAGGCATATTATATCTGATATGCGCCCAGCTTGGACTCCCGGAACCAAAATTCATAAACGTTAGCACAGTAAAAAAATGGGCTACCGGTGACGGAAAAGCTGACAAAAAGAAGATGATTGAATATTGCATCAAACGATGGAATATTACACCAGTCGATGACAACATGGCTGATGCAACCCACATCTTCAAATATTATGTAAGAATATACAAACTTTAGACAGAAAATGAGTTACGCAAGAAACATAAGGCGTAGGCAACAAAGAGAAGGCCAGCCCCATTTAATGATGCTAGGAAGCTTGCTAGGAGATTTTTACGAATTCCTTAGTAAACAACCCCAGCCAACAGACAACGAGGTAAGAAGTAATTTTATCTCTAGTAATAATAAGTGGAAGAAGTATTGTAAAGTCCACAAATTGATGAACTCGGATCACTTGTTTGTGTTCAATGTTCAAGAGGCGTGGAAGAGACATACTCAGCAGTTACCACAGAACCCATAATAATAAGTGATGAAGTAGCTGCACGGCGAAAAGCCCTATTTGATAAATACGTAACACCGTACAACCGAATGATATACAAGTTATGTATGCGCTATACTTTTAATCCTTCTGACATAGAAGACAATTACATAGAAGTGCTTACCAACATGTATAAATATATCGAGACATATAATCCAGAGCGTTCTGTACAAACATGGCTCCATATTGTAACCAAACGATGTGTTTTTGATTTGGATCAACGTAAAAAAAGGCATCAAGACATGTTGAGTGATGATAACGATGTGGAAACATTTTCTTCCAGTGAATCTATTGTAGATTTTGACGAAGTAAGCTCTAACGTAATGGGTATTGACAATTATCAAGAGTTATACAGTGATGATGTTTTAGCTGCATTAAAACAGTTGAAACCACAATACAGAAGCGCACTTTTGTATCAACAGGCAGGATATAAACTCAAAGAAATTGCCGAAATCGAATATCGGAACGGTGCCTTAGAATCTCGCAATATCGAAACTGTCAAAAGTCGATTATTCTTGGCGCGTCAACAACTTCAACAACTATTGACTCGTGATGGAAAAAGAAGAACGACTGACGAAACAGATTAAGACAGTATATACAGAAATAGCCAAGCGTTTGGTAGACCCCTCCTTCTCATTCCCAGAGGGAGGGCAAGCCAAACGCCAACTATCCAAATTTATTGTCAACTTTACTCAAATTTGTGGTGGAGAATTTAATACTTCACGACTTGTAGACTATTGTGTATTCCAGCTTCATAAAAACAGGAATGCCCAATATCAACGTACATTAGCTCCAAAAACATTTGGGACTACCGCTCTTCAAAAATATCTATCAATGTCTTCCAAATCCAAGCAATATCTGGAAGACCAATGGTTATCTGAAGCCAATCTAACCAGAGCCTATCTAAATTCACTAATCTGTAAAAAAGAGCATCCTCAGTCTAAGTATATTTATATGCCATCTGAAGAATGCACTAAGAAACGGAGTATCAACACAGATATTGGGTTTCTAATATGCTCTACATCCACATTGATGTGGAGTCCATTCTCTCCAGCATGTCAAATATGCACAAATGTTGAGAAATGCAAGCAAGAAACCGCGATAAAATATCCAGAGTTATACCGAATAAGACTCGAAGAATATGGCGAAAGAAGATAACGTATTAACAGAAGATTTCTTATTTGAATTATATTACGCTTGTTTTACATACGACTATGTATGTAGCTTAGTGTGTGAATATATGCAGAAATCGTACCTGCCTGGTAGAGATTTTCAAGCATTGCAGGGGTATCTGTGCAAATACTTCGCAGAACACAAATCATCTCCTACCCTTAATATTATCAGCCAGATAGTTTCTGTCAACAGAGAGGTTTCAGCACTTTTAGAAGATATAAAAGACTGCGCCGAAGGAGTTGAGCCGGAAATTATATTGGAACAGTTTGAAAATTATCTAAGACAAGTAAAATTTCAAAAGACTTACAAAGAGATAGGTGAACTTTATGCAAAACAGGATCGTGACAAAGCAATGAAGTTGCTCCAATCATTTGCAGAATGGCAAAATGATTTCAGCTTGCGTCAAAACTCTTTTGTTGATGTAGTCGAAACCTTTGAATCCCGTTTTAGGCGTAATAGAGAAAAACACAATCAAGAGTCAAGATTTAAACCAATCACCAGATTTTATATTGATGGTCTGGATGAAATGAACGGTGGACGAGATTTACGTACTCAATTAACATGCCTCTTAGCCCCTACTGGTGTTGGGAAAAGTCATGCCGCACGTTGGATTGGAAAATGCGCCTCTCAAATAGACGGATTAAACGTACTTCATTTCCAGTTAGAAGGTTCTGAAGATGAAGTTGTGGATGCTTATGCCGCGTCACTAGTTTCCTGTAATTCTTATCGTTATAGTACTGGTACACTAAAAGACCGGGAATTAGAACGAATGATACAAGAAATCAAAGCAATGTCTGGCACCCTAAAAGTCAAATCCTTTCCAAAGTTCGCTAATCAAGTGTCTACCATTGATATAAAAAATGGTATTGCTGAATACAAAAAAATCTATGGCATATCTCCAGACGTTGTTATCATAGATTCTATGGATTTGCTAACAGATTCCAGCGGACGTAGATGGTCAGAAAATGGAGAACGCCACAAACGAGTTGCTGTAGCTAATGATTTAAAGGACTTGGCAGGTGACGAAAATGTCTGGATGGTTGTGACTTATCAGGCAACTATAGAAAATAGAGAGTGGCTTAACGATGAACAAAATGTATTGACTGAATATAATTGTTCAGAAGCCAAAGGTTTGAGCAGACCAATGACTCATCTTATTACTCTTAATCAAAGCATCAATGAAATGCGCGAAAATGTCATGCGCCTAAATGTTGCAAAATCACGATTCTTCAAAAAAGGAGACCCATTTAAAATTGCTACTGATTATGATAACGAATGTTTTTATGACAGAGCAAGAACATTAAATATCAGCAAAGTTGCGTAATATGGAATTGAGTAAAGAAGAAAAAGAGTATATAATCCAAGAACTTTCTATTGAACTACATGCAAAACCGGATGGTAGCGGAAAGAACTTGATTGTCCCCCAGTGCCCTTATTGTGGGCATGAAGGGGGGAAATACGGTATATATATAGGTAAAGCAACCGAAAGGAAAAAGCCTTTTATGGCACACTGCTTTTCGTGTGGACGTTCAACCCAGACATTAGAACAATTGCTAACAGATATAGGCCGTCAGGACTTAATTATAACAGATACTTTTGATCTTGATGGAGATAAAAAAATTAATGATTTTTCTTTTCTGGAAAACGATGACAGGGAAATAGATGACTCTCTGTGTGTTGTGGAAATGCCTGAATATTATAAGCGCACTCATTTTAATCGGTATTTAAGAAAACGTGGATTTACTGAAGAAGATTATGATTTCTTTCCAGTCGGCACTACACGTAACATGAACTTCAAGTTTAATGATTATGTAATATTTCCGATTATAGACAGTGGAGATATTGTTGGGTATATTTCTCGGCATATTTGGGATAAAGCTGATATTGATGAATATAACCGTAAAGCAAGTCATAATGGAAAATTCCAAATTATGCGTTATAGGAATAGTACTGAAAACGATTTTGTCAAATTATTATACAACTATGATAGTATAATTGAAGACGAAACAGATACCGTAATCCTTGTAGAAGGAGTGTTTGATGTCATTGCACTTACGCGAAAATTAAACCTGTATAATAACCCATCTGTGGCTGTTGTTGCTACGTTCGGGAAGAAAATCTCTGATACACAAATTTATAAGTTACAGGCAAAAGGGGTTCATACAATAGTCATTGGATATGATGGAGACGCTACAGAAGCTATAAAAAAGACAGGTGATCAACTAAATGAATATTTTGATTGCTATGTTGCCGATATAGAAGATTCCAGCCAAGATTTCGACAGCATGGACTTTTGGGAGATATATGACACATTCGCTTTCAGACTGAAAACTTTAACCGAATATAAATTAAACAAAATTTAAATATGAATCCTGATTTATTAAATTGGCTAGATAATAATAAGATGTGTTTCAATATCATAGATGAAGATGTTATTGAAATCACGGGCTTTGGTAAAATGTACTATGAAGATACTAGTATGATTAAGTCCATCTTCCGTACTGATACTGACAACAATATCAAGTTCAATACAATGGAAAACATTCAAACATTACAAGAAGAAGACATTAATTATATAGTATTTCAATTTGGAGACAACTGGTATTATTATGACACAAGAAAAGACTTTGAATTTCAAATTTTAAAGTATGTAGGCAATAGGAAGCCATTAAACCATGCCCAAGAATTTGTAAACTTAGGCATACATACCCCTTTTGAATTGCTCAATGGAAGTTTTTCGCTAACAGATTGGATAAAAAAAGCCAAATACTTAGGACAATCCGCATTAGGTATTTGTGATTACAATACAATGGCAGCAACCCTTATTCTTCAAAAAGAGTGTGAAGCTGCTGGCATTCAATGGGTGTTTGGATATTCACTTACATTCACTGATGGTATCGAAAAGATAGATGCCAAAATATACTGTCAGTCACAAGAAGGACTTCAAAATTTGCTTAGAATTCAAAAATGTATAAATGTAGATTCAGAAAATAAAATCATTGATTTACAAGATCTTCTAAAACATGGAGCCGGTAATATAATTGTATTTAGCAAATATGCGTCATTTTGGTTGAAAGAAATAGGTAATAATCTTGACCGTTTTTTCGATAGTTTTGACGATTGCTTTTATCAATTAGATTTATCGGAATTCAAAGCTGAACGTATTGATATTAAAGTACTAGATGCCACAAAATGTTACTTTGACTACATATATGATACAGGCGATCTACCTCCAGTATTAATTTGTGACTGCTATTATTTGGACAAAGATGATGCAAAAAACAAAATCATCCTTAACAAAATTGCTGAAGGGGCAGCACATGAACAAAGTGATGACCAATATTTTAAGGACTTGGACGAACATTGGACTACTATGTCTGGCTTGTTTGATGAACACAAATGGGACATAGAGGATATATTCAATTGGGCGTGTGAAAATACTGTTAAGATTGCTGAAGGGGCAAAAGCTAGATATGAAATTGAACGCAACTTTATGCCTCAATATGACATGGCTGACAATGAAAAATCAAAGTACGCCAACCGACATGAAATGTTTTTGGATTTGCTGGAAGATGGGTTCAACAAACTGGTCCCCAAAGGTAAAGAAGATATATATCGCAAACAATTAGATTATGAGATTTATGTATTGGAATCAACCAACAACGTAGATTACATGCTCGTACAATATGATACTGTTAATTGGGCACGCAAAAATGGAATATTAGTGGGATGCGGACGTGGTTCTGCTGGAGGGTGTCTAGTTTTATACCTATTAGGAATAACACTTATAGATCCAATAAAATACGATTTGTTATTTGAACGCTTCCTTCTCCCTGAACGTGCCGGACTATACCCTTCAGATGTAACCATTATTGGAGATGACGTAGATTCCAATCAATATATCGAAGTTACATTAGAAAATCATAAAACTTATAAAATAGACAAAGACGCACAGTTACTTGTGAAACGTGCCGGAATGGATGATCCTATTGTAGTATATGCAGATGAACTGCAAACTGACGATGATATTCAATTTGATAATCGAGATCTTTTATTTACTCTAAACGAAATTTGATTATGATTCCAATTTTAAGAAAAGTGGGATGGGATTTAAATCCCAATGACAAGGTAGTTAATGCCATCCTCAAAAGATGTGAAGCCAATAATGGCGAGTGTCCATGCCACAATGACTCCGAAGACAAACGATGTCCGTGCAGTTCGTATAGAGAACATGATGTTTGTCATTGCAATTTATATGTAAAAATCGAAAAATAAAAAGGTATGGAAGATATGATTTTGACAGAAGAGATGCAAAAAATAATGAATCTCATTCAAGATGATGAGAATAATGTATTCGTAACAGGTAAAGCCGGTTCTGGAAAGACTACATTTCTAAAATATCTAATTGAAAAATCCGGGAAGAATTGCATTGTAGCTGCCCCAACAGGCATAGCAGCCATTAATGCAGGGGGCGTTACATTGCATAGTCTATTTGGCATTCCTTTTGGACCTATTACGCCTTACGACCGACTGGAAAACAAATTTTCAGAATACAAGGTAGAACTATTGCTCAAAATGGAGTTGCTGATTATTGATGAAATAAGCATGGTACGTCCAGATATTCTGGACACCATTGATCGCAAACTACGGTGGGTTTACGAAAGTGATGAACCATTTGGCGGTGTACAAGTAGTAATGTTTGGCGATCTTTTTCAATTGCCTCCAGTAACAAAGAAACAAGAAAGAGAAATATTGTCTGACTTTTATGATGGCTTTTTCTTTTTCAACGCCTTAGTTTTCAAACGCACAGGTTTCCACATTGTAGAGCTAACAAAAATATTCAGGCAAACAGAACCTGAATTTATTAATGTACTCAACAATATTCGTAATTACCAAGTAACATCCGATGAACTGGATTTATTAAGCGAATTGAAAGACCGCAAAATTAGTAGCAGTTATGATAACGAATACATCCATATTTGTACACACAAAGCTGATGTTGAGAAAATTAATGCCGACAAATTAGGGGAACAAGAGATACGAAACTATGATATAGTTATCAAGGATAAGTTCCCAGAATCATCTATACCATGTGATTTACATTTAAAACTTCGAGTTGGGGCAAGAGTTATGTCATTGGTTAACGACTCATTAAAGGGTTATTATAATGGTATGCTTGGAATTGTGACCGCATTAGAAGATAACGTAATTACAGTACGTATGGATAATGGCCGGACTATCAAATTTGAGCGTTATACATGGAGTAATACGCAATATACTTTAAAAGATAATGAGATTGTAAAAGAAGAAATTGGTTCATGTACTCAATTCCCATTAACATTGGCATGGGCCATTACCATTCATAAAAGCCAAGGACTTACATTCGATAAAATTATCATTCATGTATCACATACTTTTTGTCCTGGACAACTATATGTAGCCCTTAGCCGATGTAGAACGCTGGAAGGCATCGTTTCAGATGCTTTTATCACCAAACAAATGATTATTCCAGAATATGCTCTAATTGATTTTGAAAGGGCATACAAATCAGAAGGTAACTATTATGGTAAACGGTTAGATTAATTAAAAATGAAAGTCATATCAGTTAAATATAAAACATCTTCAACAGAGGTGAAAGCCATAGATTGTTTTGTGGACAGTGGTTATTTGCAAGGTCCTGGAGGTTCCCTTCCAGATGTGGATGTAGACTTCCAATCAGACCGTAGACAAGAGGTAAAAGAGTATATTGAACGCCGTTATAACCATGATGGTAAACAACGTGTGTTTTCTGCCGGAACCTTTACGACTTTAAAGTTGAAAGCAGTGCTTAAAGATGTAGCGCGTGTACATCGAGTTCCGGTAAATATTGTAAATTATATCACAGCTATATTTGAAGATGACAATATGAGCTGGACAGACCTGTTTACAATGGCTGCTACTAATAAAAAGGTACATAGCTTCATAATGGAATACCCACAAGTAATTGAAGATATTCGTACTTTGATGGGACAACCTCGTTCTTCATCAGTTCATGCCTCTGCCCTACTAGTAACCCCAGATTCAAAAGATGGAAAAGATTTGGAATGCTTTGATTTTACTCCTATAAAAAAAATAGACGGTGTGTTGATTTCTGAATTTGACGGTTATTCATTAGACGAACAGGGATTACTAAAAAATGACTGTCTTGGTATTAAGGAATTGTCAAAACTACAAGCTGTCATCAATATATGTAATGATAAATATCATACCGATATTACTTTTCAAAATATCGTGCAAAGCGGACTAGATGATCCTAAAGTATATCAACTACTGCAAAAGGGATACACCCAAAATATCTTCCAGTTTTCATCTAAAGGGATGACTAAATTTTTGGTAAGTATGCAACCAGATAAAATTGAAGATTTAATCGCAGCCAATGCCTTATTTCGTCCAGCAACACTAGATTCCGGATCTACAGATAAATATGTAGACTGCAAATTGGGAGATGCAGATCCTGTATATCTATGGGGAACATACAATGCCATGAAGAATACTTATGGTGTGCTGTGTTACCAGGAACAGCTAGCACAGATTGCACGCGAAGTTGGAAAATTCAGTTTAAGTGAAGGTGTCAAATTGGTAAAACTTATATCCAAGAAAAAAGTAGATAAGATTCTTGCCTTACGAGACAAGTTTATGGCCGGAGCTAATGAAAATGGTTGCCCAAAAGAAGATGCAGAAGCAATATGGCACATGTTTGAGGTAGCTGGTGGTTATCTTTTTAACAAAAGTCATGCAACCGCTTACGCTGTTACCGCCTATGCCGGAGCCTACCTTAAAGCCAATTACCCTACAGCTTTTTATACCATAGCTCTTCAATGGGCTAAAGATGATGAAATTCCTACATTAATGAGTGAGATGGAACTATGCAGTGAAGCAAAAATAGTTCCACCAGATATAAATGTAAGTGGCGGAACCTTTATTACAGACTATGAAACCAATAAAATTTTTTGGTCTCTTTCTCGTATTAAAATGTTGGGAGCTAAAGCTACAGAATGGATTATAAACGAACGAAATGTACGCGGAGAATTTAGTTCTATTGAAAACTTTATAGAACGAATATTCCGGTATAAATTAAAGCTGTACAAATATTGGGATGATCCAGACAACCCGAATGAAGCTACTAAATGCCCAGTTAATGCAAGACATGTCCGTCATTTAATATTATCCGGATGTTTTGACAAAGTAGAAAATGCCCAATCAGTCATAGAACGATATGCCATTTTAGAAAAAGCCGCAAAATGTTTAGGTTTTGAAATATCCGAAAAAGATATACCGGAAGATTTGAGAAACAAACATTATTTCTGGAGTCAACAGCAAATCGCAATTAGTGGCATTGGAGCTATCGACTATAAACGTATTTATGACAATTCAGAAGCAAAGCCCCAAATAAAAGGAAAAGCATCTTGGGCACTTTTAAAAAACATACAAGACCCCGATTATGATGGAAAACGCGTTGCTATTTGTGCTAACATTGTAGATATTGAGGAGAAAAAGTTTAAAGACAAGAAAACAGGTGAGAATCGAGTTTTCTGCAAACTTTTACTTCAACAAAACAATGATCTGGTAGAAATGGTCATCTGGAATGATGAATGGATGAATGTCCGGGCAACACTTTGTAAGGGTGGTTCTCTTAGCAGTGCAAAGAACAAAATGCTTATATGTTCCGCCCAAGTCAAGTACAGTGACTATACAGGTGGAAACAATCTTCAGTTATATAAATCTTCAATTATAGACATATTATGAAAATAAAAGCAAATATACCAATTATTATAACTATTGTCGGACCATCTGGAAGCGGTAAGACAACAATGGCAAACATCATGTCTGAAAACGGCATTCCAACAATAGTATCATATACAACACGTCCCATGAGGGAAGAAGAAACAAATGGAAAAGAACATTGGTTTGTAACTCCGGAAGACAAGCCCCAAATGTCTGAAATGATAGCTTATACACAATTCGGCGAACATGAATATTGGGCTACATTGCAACAGGCAAAGCAGAAGATATGTACATACGTAATTGATGAAAAAGGTCTGAAATATTTAAAAGAAAAATTTCCAAACTCATTTATTATATTTTCTGTATATATCGACAGAAGTATGGATGATCGTATAAATTGTGGAATCGACCAACAGCGATGTGAACGCGATTTGAATCGTATAGAGATACCTTTAAATGAATATGATTATGTTATTCATAATAATTATTCACTCGAAGAATTTAAACAAAAAGTTAAACAACTCACACTAAGTTTATTAAAATAATATGGCAACTCCTAATAACGAAAAGCCAATTATCGTGGCTTTTACCTTAGACTTTGAGACTGGCGGTTTGGACTGCCAAGATTGCGCATGTACCCAGATTGCAATCCATGCAGTACGTATAGATACTTTTGAAACAATTGACAGATATGTAAAATACATATCCCCATATAATAAACAGCCGGATAAAGGTGTGGCTAAACGTAAAGTATTGAAGAGTAAATTTGATAAAGACGATGAACAGCCCATGAAATATGAAGAAAAAGCTCTGACTTATTCCGCCATAACAATGGATATGTTAGAATCTCTTGGTATGGACATCAAGCAAGTTGCGGCAGAGGTTATTGATTTTATCCGCAAAAACATATTATCAAAAGGTCGCAACATAAAACCCTTCTTAATTGGTCAAAACATTGGATTTGATATAGGATTCATGCAACAGTTAATGGAATATGGAGGACAAATGAAAGAATTTGCCAAATTAATGAGAGGAGAAACAGATTTCTATGGGCACTTCCAGCCTTTATATATAGACACAATCGTTTTAGGACAATTGGCTTTATCTCATTTAGATGGCATGAGCAGTTATAAATTGGAAATCATGGCAGAAAAATTTGGTATCGAACTAGATGATGCCCATGATGCAGATGCTGATGTAACAGCAACGACCAATGTGGCTATGGTATGTTCCCAAAGGATGCGTAATGCTTCCGGCATAGATGATGGTAGTATGGTTATGACCAAAACAGAAAAATCACGTGTTCATTTCAAAATATAAAATATGGTAACAGAAGAAGAAAAGCAACAAGTGCAATCAATTGGACTGGAGCCAGAAGTAGTGTTCAACACTCTTTCAGACCGAAGAATCCTAGCTGTACAAACCGAAGATACCCATGAAACTATTATGGAAATTTCCGGATATGATTTACAAATAAATTTTAATCGGGATAAGTTACAGAATATTGCAGATATAGAAAGTATGCTAGATGGACTCAAGGACCTATTCAGACGGGTTGTTATGCAAGATTTATTAGAAAGTAACGTTGAAAAAACAAACTCATAAGACCTTTCCTAGCTATTCTTAGTAAACCAAGCCCAGTTGAACATATCGGCTGGGCTTTAATACAATTAAAGAATGGAACTAAAGAAACCAGAATCGTTGAATAAACAAGAAATTGATTTTTGCGAGTTATTCATTTTCGGCTGTGACCCTTATGCCGGAAATGCTCGCAAATGCTACGAAGATATATTCTATGATTCCAGTCATACCTCTTTAAGAAAGGCAAAACAATTAATGGCACGGGATGATGTACAAGAGTATATCAATCAGTTGCGAGCTATCGCTAATTATGAAACAGCCGACCTAAAAGCTCGTCTAACAGAAAAACTACTGCATATTATAGACGAAACTTCTACAGCAAAATATACAGATCGAAGAGGCACAGAGCTATCACCAGCTCCATTACGTTCTGTAGCTGTGCAAGCATCAAAAGCTTTAATGGAAATGTATCCAGTAAAGGTAGCACAAGAAAGTAAAGTTGAATTGAAAGGTAACGGTGACTCTGGTATTGTTTTCAATGTCATTGTTCCTCAATCTAATAATGATAATAATGTTGAATAAAAGAACAAATGGTAGGACGAAAAATTACAATCATTGCCTCCCCTTTATTGAAAGAATGGAAATTGAAAAAGTTAATTGGAAGGGATGGGGTTATTATTAAAAAGAATCAAAATCAAAAAACAAAAGGCGTATGGGTACGCTTAAATGAGCCATTTGCAAATGAACTAGAATGGTTTATCCCAACCCAATCAGTACAAATTACTTCACATTAATATGGAACAGTTGGATAAAGGCATCGGATGGCTTCAAAAATTGCTTAACCTACAAAAGAGATATGGCTTTTTCAGCATTATAAAAGGACTATTTCTGTTGTTTTTAAGCGGTTACATCATATTTTTCGCATTAAATCCAAAGTATCTTTTGGATCGCATGTCCGAAATAACAACTGCCCAACATGACCATCTAGTAAATACAAGGTTATCTGCGGATTCCAATATTCGCCATATTTTATCTAAAATGATATTTACCACTAATGCTGACCGGGCATGGTTAATAGAATTTCATAATGGAAGTAAAAATCTGACAACAGGATTGCCATTCCTTTTCGGTTCGATGCGAATTGAAGAAGTTAGGGATAGTATATCAAATGTTGACGAAGACTATGCGGATTTTAGCTTATCAAAATACAAACTTGTGGCAAAAGTATTGGACGATGGATATTTTTATGGTGGGTTGGATGATATTCAAAAAATAGACCAACGCTTGTATTACAAATTTCAAGCCAACGACATTAGCGAAATAGCCTTATTAACATTGTATGATGGAGAAAAGCCCGCTGGAATTATTGGTCTATCGTTTTGTAACGGTAAAAAGATGGACAAACAACTGGTTGGAAAACATATCAGAAGCAGTGGCATAAAAGTAGCCACATTACTATCACAAATAAATGATTAAGACTATGGAATTAAGATTAGAACGTCTATGGCCAAAAGAGGCTTATACAATTGGCAGACTATATATCAACAATGAGTTTTTCTGTAATACACTAGAAGACAAAATAGTTGATAAAAATAAAAATGGAATATTCGATAATGGAGAAAAAAAAGTTTATGGAGAGTCGGCAATTCCGTATGGTACTTATAAGATAATCTATAATTGGTCTCCAAAATTTGGTCGTAATCTCCCAAGATTATTAAACGTTCCTCATTTTGAAGGTATTCTCATACATAGTGGCAATACCGCCGCAGACAGTGCTGGTTGTATTTTAGTGGGAAAAAATTCAGCGGTAGGTCGATTATCTGAATCAAGATATACTTCTGATTGCCTTAACAGAAAGATTGAAGAGGCACAAAAAAAAGGGGAACCAATTACTATCAGTATTGTATGAAACCAATTACTATCATAAGTTGTATTCTTTGTATTCTGTTACTCGGTTCATGCGCTACTTCTAAAAATACGGAGCATCAACAACAGATAGATTACTCCAGTGAACTGCAACAACTTCGCAACTCACTGGATTCTCTTCACATGGATATTGACAAACAATCTAAAGTAACGGCAGACAAATTGAGTAATTTAAAGTTAGAAAATAAAACTGTGTATTTATCAATGCCAGACTCTACCGGGAAACAATATCCAATAAAGCAAAGCATAACTAATATAAACAAACAAGATACCGAGCATACAGAATCAGCTGAAACATTATCAATATCCATTTCACAAATATCATCCAAGCTAGACTCTCTATACCAAAGGGTTAATGAACTTAGCAAATCGTCAGGAAAGACTATAGAATTAAGTTGGTGGGATTTACATAAAGATAAGATTTATCTATCGGCAATAATTACAATGCTAATAACAATATTTCTTGTTAAAATCAAAAAATCATATCATTTATAACAACCACCTCTATAGCAAAAGACTATTCTTGATAAAACATTAAGAAGTTATGGATTTACATATTAAAGATAGATTGCTTATTCCTTCTATTTTTCCAGAACGGGGAAATTTTATGGATTTTAATTTGAAAAAGTCTATCGCCCGAAAAATTGCTATTTCAGAGCAAGACAGAAAGGACTATGAAATAGTCGAAAAAAAGGAAGAAAAGCGAATTGAATGGAACGTTCAAAAAGACGCAGAAACCCCATTAGTGGTAGAATTTTCTAAAGAAGAACTGGATTATATGCGTAGGTCTTGTGAAGCTATTGCAGAACAACAAATGCCAGATGAAATGTGGGCTGTAGTTGAACGCATCTATAACGAAGCACAAAATTGATTTCTTACTTCTTTACTCACAATCATATCTTCCATACGAATGGGAATCTGTCTTACTGTACGGATTCCCATTTATTGTTTTAAATTAACAATATGGCTGTAGGATTAAAAGCACCAAACATAAAAATTGATTTCAAGCCATCTCCCAAACAATATGAATTATGGAAATTACTTCAACCCGACTATTGCCCTCATTGTGGAGGGCATATATCACAAAAAATGGTCGGACATGATATTAAAGGAAACCCACAATATAAACCATATTGCACATCATGCGGCTCTGAGAATCTACCACAACTTATTTTAGGAGGCGGTGCAGCCGGAGGTGGAAAATCTTATTTAGGAAGCTGCTGGCTTGTTAGTAGCTGTATGAGATTTCCAGATATACGTGCCGTTGTAGCTCGTAAAACCTTAAAGAGCTTGAAAGGTTCTACTTGGAATACCATAAAGAAAGTATGTAAGGAATGGGGGCTAAAAGAAGGGGTGAATTACAAAATAAACAATCTGGATGGGATATTGACATTTTGGAATGATTCAGTCATCATCATGCAAGAAATGGTTGACTTACCTTCAGATCCAAACTTTGAACGTTTCGGGTCTTCAGAATATACTATTGCATTCATAGATGAGGTATCAGAGATTTCAGAAAGAGCTATTGAGGTATTATTTTCTCGTCTTCGTTGGCGCACAGCAGAAACATTTAAAACTGCTAGAATGATGATGTCAACCAACCCTTGCATCAATTGGGTACGTTCGCGTTTTGTTCAAGACGATGAAGGAAATCCTGTATTATGCAAAGAAGGCGAAGCATACGTACCATTCTCTGTTTTTGATAATCCAGATATTCAGTTTGTACAGACCTATGTTGCAGCATTAAACAAAATTACAGATCGAGCAACACGAGAAAGGCTTTTATATGGAAACTGGGATTTTGTTGACTCAAATCTTATGGCTGCATATTGGAATTTTGATGGCGAAAAACATCTTATTGAACGGTTACGGGAAAAAGTTTATGATCCGATGAAACCAATCATATCAGGATGGGACTTTAATGTCGCTCCATATATGAGTGAGATGGAGTTGCAGATTAATTATGAGAAGAAAGAAATATATCTGCTGGAAGAAAATTTAGGTAAACCAGAGAACAAAGAAAACAATACCCCAAAATTATCTCAAAAAATAAGGGACAAACACCTCCAGAATCAGCATATAGGTGGAATAATTATAACAGGAGACCCAGCAGGATTAGCACGTAGCACGCAAACAGAAGAAGGTGTCAACAACTATACTATTATAGTGGACAATATGAAAAATAATGTGCTAAGGCCACGTATAAAATTGCTTCAGAAGCAGCCGCCACAAAGTACCAGGTTGGAGTTTGTTAATGCAATATTAAACGGGTTTGACGGTTGGAAATTCATGGCAGACCTACGGTGTCGTAAATTTACTGAAGATATGATATACCAGCAGAAGAACTCTGACGGCACCAAATCCAAGAAAAAAGTATTAAACCCCAAAACGGGTGGAAAAGAAGAAAAATACGGGCACTTATCGGACATCTTGGATTATGTATTGGTATTGTTTCTCTGCGACTCATGGAGACGGTTCCAAAATCAAAAGACAACAATTGAAACATATACAGCACCAGTCTATAACACTTTTGAATATTAATTATGTATAGAAGGTTTTTAAACAAAAACGATTATCTGGGTATCATTACGGAGGATGCTTTATCGCAGCTTACCCGTGGGAAAGATATTTGTTTTGTGCAGGCAGAACAAGCCGCTGAAGCATCTATTATGGATTACCTTACTGAAAATTACGAAATTGAACGCGAACTAAATCGAGGTAAATTCATCTTTGAATATGATCGAAGAATCAGTTATCCTATAGGATGTCATTTTTACCTTGACGGAGAAATATGCGAGGTAATTCAAGCTATCAATGGCTACAAAGCTCCTTGTCCTATATCTTATTGGCACGAAACAGAAGAGATACTTGACTTGGAAAAAATAGAACAATACAGCCAGATGAAAAACTATCGTCCCGGAGATGTGACAAAGTTCTTAGGAAGGACATATATATGTGACATCGCCAATGGCATAGACTTCAACGATATTCGTATTCCGGAAGTTAATGCCTGGGAAATGGTTGATACATACAAGTGGGACACCGTTCCATACAATGAATGGGAAGTTGTAGAATATGAAGGCAAATTCTTCACCTTGCTAACAATGGATAATTATGACTGTCTGGTCAATCCAATGGAGTCTGACTGCTGGGGGATGATTGGAGAATATGATCCTTCACTCAATTCTTATGAGTTGTCAGAACACGAATATGTAGAATATAAAGGAAAAATTTATTATCCTATAATCAATCCCAATGCTGATGTACCGGAACTGGAAAGGAATATCAGATACCATGACCCAAGAAACTATAACTTGAAACGTCACATGGTTCAACTGTCATTATACGAGTTGCACAAACTGATTTCTCCTAACAATATCAGTACTGTACGAATAGATGACTACGACCATTCTATGCAATGGCTAAAAGACGCTTCCAGGCTAAAATTAAATCCTCAAATTCCGAGAAAAATTGATAACAAGAAAGAGCCTCTTACAGACTGGCAGATGGCAACCTTTCAAACATCTTATGACCCATATCAAAACCCTTGGCATGTATGAAATGGTTTTAATATGATAGCATCATCTCAAAATTAAAAATTAACCTCAAAAATTACATGGATCTTCTAAAAAGAATTAGGCAGAAAATAGATGAATTCTGCTTTAACCACATGAGAATGGACGGTGCCCAGCATCTGATTGCCGGTATCTTGATTTATGATGTACTCAAATACCTTATACCTGTTTGGAGTGCCATACTAATCACTCTGATTATACTTGTCGCCAAAGAAGTTGTTTTAGACAAATGGATAAGGAAAGGAGTAGCTGATTGGCATGATATAATCTGGGGAGTCATAGGACTTCTGTTAGGAGTGCTGTAAGTACTACTCTTAGAGTAAATGATACGGTGGGTAATAGTGATGTTGCTCACCGTATTCTTGTTAATGATGCTGTAGATACTGAACTTTGTGTTAAAAGTAGTGCTGATAAAGATGATTTTAATGGTGCTGAAATAAAAAGTAAAACTAATGTTGTATCTTTGTCTCGTAAAACAATTGATTTATGGCAATTTATATCAAACCAATACCAACATTAACCGGCAAAGTCGCAGAAAAATTTGAAAAGATTGCCCGTGAGAATGAGAAAAAACGAGGGACCGTTGATTTTTCGCGTGAAGTAGAAATGACCAAAAGAATTTTGGAAAAATCAAACCTTCGTAAATTCAAATAGTGGGTACATTTATCGAAGATAATTGCGAATTTGTTGAATGGAGCAGACCTCTAATAGAGAACTGTTCTGACTTTTCATGCACTCACGATAAGGATATTGAAAATTTCTTCAAAAATGATTTTGAAAATTACAACAATCAATTACTTGGTAAATCATACGGTTTCGTCAAGGCTAACACTTCTTTAGAATTAGTTGCAGCATTTACCGTATCCAATTCAATGTTGCCCGTTTCGTCCTTACCTAAAAATATAAAAAACAAAATAAATCGCCCAATACCCAATATTAAACGCAACTCTCAATATCCAGCTGTATTAGTTGGACAATTAGCTGTATTTGATTCCTTTGCCGGAAAACATATTGGTGATGAAATTTTGTCTTTTATAAAAGGTTGGTTTATTGATCCATTAAATAAGACTGGATGCCGTTATATTATTGTTGATGCCTCTAATCATCAAAAAGTGATAGATTTTTATCAGCGTAATGGATTCAAATTTATATTTGAAAATATTGCAGATGAAATAGAATACATGAAACTAGACCTAGAACCAGAGTATAAACGTACTCGTTTAATGTATTTTGATTTGATTATCCTAAAATCATAATTTGTTTTCTTCTAACAAAGAAAAATACCCCGGTCACTTAGGGTGAATACCATGTGTCAAAACAGTAATCTGGGCTTTTACCTATTTTGGTAAGTCATAAATGACACACAGTGCAAAGTAACCGAGGCATATATTTTTATCTATTCGTCATATTGACGAAGTTCATCAAGTCTTGCTCCTTTATCAATACTCTACCGGCTGGCTTGGTGTACGGTATTCTTCCTTCAGCCAAGTATCGTTGAGCCGTTCTGTAAGATATACGAAGAAAATCAGCTGCTTCTCTTACAGTGACAAGTTTCACCTTCATACAATATTGTTAAGTCGTTCAAACTCTTTGTCTACTTCAGCCTGGTATATATGCGCATATAGCTGCGTAGTCTGGATATTCGTATGTCCAAGCATTTTGCTGATAACCTCAATCCTCACACCATTGGCTAATGCAATAGTAGTGGCAAAGGTATGCCGGGCAACGTGACTCGTCAACTTCTTTTTTATTTCACAGAACGCCCCCAGAATTTTTAAATATGAATTGTACTTCTGGTTAGATATAACAGGCAACTTAAACTCATACTTCTTTAATATATTCATAACTTTATCCATGAGTGATATATTATAAGGAGTTCCGGTTTTTATTCTCTCATCTCGTATTCTATACATTCCGTCTGTCATTATAGCATCTTTGAAGTTAAAAATTGCCAAATCCGCATACGCCAAACCAGTATAACAACAAAACAGGAAAAGATCTCTCACACGATTCAGGCACATATCATCAATCTGTTTAGTTTCAAGTTTAGTCAGTTCTTCTTTAGTCAAGAACTTTCTTGCTACACGTTTGCCGCGATCTAATTTGAAATTCTGATATGGATTCTCTGAAATCAAATGAGCCGCGTATGCTTCTCTTACAAACACTTTCAGTATCTTGTGATAATTATATACCGAAGACTGGCATTTGCATCGTTTTTTGGCGAATTCATCGTATGCTCTGATATTTTCATCACAAATATCAGTAAAATCTTTAATCCTGCCAAATTCTTTCAGTGCTTTTAGTACACACTTCTGCCTTCGCTTCGTTGAATCAGTAACTTGCCGTTCGTATATCCGTTTCTCCATAAAGGACAGAAATGAATTTGTGGTTCCGGATTCCGAATTGTTCAAATACCGTTCCAATCTTTCAAAGGTGAAAGGAATGTTTTGAGAAGAGAGCTGATAGACAAAATCATATATCCCAGATACCATATCATTCAACTTTTGGTTGAACACTAATGACTGGGGGTGATTTTTAACTTTCAGGTCTTTGCCCCACTGGTCGGAATAGAGTTTTATGCCAGTTCCGACATACTTGCGTTTCCGCTGATAAGTAACCTCCATTTGTACGGAGGATTGACGTTTTTTGGTGGCTACGTGCTTTCTATCAAAGACGAGCCGTACAGATACATTGTTCATACTTTTACTTTAAGTATGATTGATAAATGTAGATAAGGAGAAATTGGGAAGATTTACGTCTGGTATCACACCGGGTATCACATTGGTATCACACCGGTATCATCCCCTAGTATCGCATTGGTATCACAAATATGTCACTATTTACTATACCTTGTCATAGTTTGACGTAATTAGTACTATCTTTTGATACTCCTTTAGATGTCAATTCATATAACATCTATTCAATTAATCTGCTGTAAACCAACAAAATAGGGAGGTAAAAACCTCCTTTTTCCTAGTACACCCTCAGGGACTCGAACCCTGGACCCATTGATTAAGAGTCAATTGCTCTACCAGCTGAGCTAAGAGTGCAACATTTTATTTTTATTGCAACGTTGAATTTGTACACCCTCAGGGATTCGAACCCTGGACCCACTGATTAAGAGTCAGTTGCTCTACCAACTGAGCTAAGAGTGCTTAATTCCTCGTTTGCGGTTGCAAAAGTAGGTCTTTTATTTTATTTGACCAAACAATCATGCAGCTTTTTTACTATCTTTTTTTCGTCTTTATTCGAACACATAAAGCTCGGAAGGCGTATTTCGCTTTAAAGCAAGTAGTTGCACATCTTTGCCTACAATAACACCTTTGTTCTTTAATTTCCATTCCACCGTTTTATAAGCCAGCTCCGGGTGATTATTGTCTTTACTTAAATGGCATAACCAGATATATCGCAAATGTTCAGTGATATTTTCCGCCAGAAACTCTGCAGTATCAGAGTTACTCATGTGTCCGGTTTTACTTGCAATCCGTTCTTTCAGATATTGAGGATAAGGCCCCATTTTGAGCATTTCCTCATCGTAGTTGGCTTCAAGTATCAAATAATGGGCTTTACTGATATAATGAGCAGCTGTAGGAGTAATCTCTCCAAGGTCGGTTAAGAAAGAAAAGACTTTGCCATCAATTTCAATGCAATACCCCACATTGTCCGTTCCATCGTGTGGCACTTCAAAAGATTCGATGTGAAAATCTTCCAGCGTCATAGGCTCTTGCTTTTCCAGATAACGAACTGACGAGCTAAGTTTCTCCGTCATACAATAGCTACGATTAATTCCAGCATGAATACGTGCGGTTGTATAAACAGGAATATTCATTTTTTCTCCCAGATTACCTACTGCTTTAATATGGTCAGCATGATCGTGCGTTATAAATACCGCACGAATACTATCCATCAAGATATTATAATCTTTCAGTGATTTTTTGATAGTACGTATGCCGATTCCGGCATCTATCAGTATTCCATAGGTTTCAGTGCCCAGATAATAACAGTTCCCGCTACTGCCACTCGCCAGGCTTATAAATTTTACTTTCATGTTTTATCCTCTTTATTAAAATGCAAAATGCCGTCAACTTTTACAGCAAAGTGACGGCAAATATACATAAAAAAGCAGAGAATTACCGAGAAGCCTCCTTCTTTTTGTCGATGGATTCGGTGATTTTTGCAAATAAGAGTAGCGCTACAGCGGCAATCAGGCCTATAGCAGCAAAGTAATACCATATATAATGGGCATTTCCACTAGCTGCCTCCCATGCTTCCCGCGTCTCGAACAAAGCCGGATCCGGACAATATTTAGTGAGCAGAATTCCCGTCAGACCAAAACCGAAAATGGAAGAAAGGAATGAATGCAAATGACTGAATCCTAAATACATTCCTTCTTCTCCTTTAGGAGCCTGTAAAGAGAAATATTCCAGATAACGCGGTGAAATGAAACATTCGGCAAGCGCCTGCACAACTATACCCGCAATCATCATCAGAGTAATATTGCTCATACCTGTAATAAGATCATTACCCAACAAATTTCCACATGCCATCAGTAATGCCGAAATAGGAATCAAAAACATTCCCACATTCATCGAAGTAATCGCACTGCGTTTGGCCATCAAACGGGTGATAAAACTAACGCAGCAAACCACCACAAACGGATTCACATTGGCAATCCAACCCGGTTTTGCCGTCTCGCCAGCCATACGAATCACATATTTAGGCATAGTGGCATAAAGCTGCTGCTGCACCATCCAGAAACCAGTAACAATCAAAATAAGAATCAATAAACGCCAGTTTGTGATGATTCGCATAAATCCCTGTCCAATCTCATGGAGACTTTTTCCTTCACCTGCCGTATGCGTCGATTTATAAAGAAGAATAACAGCAAGTAAAGCAACTATTGTCATCGCACCGGAGAAATAATTAATATAGATATACGCTTGTTCACCAATGACATTACGCAAAGGATCGATAATCGTTTTACCGGTGAAAGCACCCACATTTACCATCATATAAAATATGGAATAACCACGGGCACGGGTTGCTTCCGTTGTTTCTTTAGCCACAGAAGCGGAGATAATGGACTTAATGAAAGAACCTCCCACCATAAGTACAAACAAAACCGGCACGATGATCCACCGGGTATAGCTATCAGGCAAACCATTAAATTGAGTAGTGGCACCATAACTAACCAAACCGGCAGCTTCCAGTAAAGTGGGCAGTACACCCAACCCTAAATATCCGATGGATAATAAGGAAAATGCTATAATCATTGATTTCCGGAAACCGATCTTGTCAGCATAAGCACCGGAAAAAATAGGAAGCAGATACAATCCACCGGAAAAAAGCCCGGAAATCATACTTGCTTCGAAATCATTAAAACCTAAAATGGAAGATAGATAAATAGTGAGAACGATAAAAACGGCATAATATGCCATACGCTCAAACAGTTCGACTGTGTTGCTGACCCAAAATGCTCTCGTAAAGCCTTTAGCAGCACGCTGAGGGGAATTGTTCATGTATTTATATTTTTATTAAAATGTTAATTTGAGACAAAGATACGTTTTTTTGGCTTACTGTCCGTATCTTTGTTCCAAATTAGGTAATTAAAAACTATGATTATAGCTGTTGATTTTGACGGAACGATTGTAGAACATCGTTATCCACGCATTGGTGAAGAGATTCCATTCGCTGTTGACACATTGAAGTTATTGCAACAAGAAAAGCATCGTTTAATACTGTGGAGTGTGCGTGAAGGAGCACTTCTGGACGAAGCTGTCGAATGGTGTAAAGCCAGAGGTTTAGAATTTTATGCCGTTAATAAGGATTATCCTGAAGAGCAGAAAGGCCATCAGGGATTCTCTCGAAAGTTGAAAGCCGACATGTTCATTGACGATCGAAATCTGGGTGGTTTACCAGACTGGGGAGTCATTTACGAAATGATTAAAGAGAAAAAGACGTTTGCAGATATCTATAGCCAAAACGGAGAAGAAGAAAAAACATCCCTGAAAAAGAAGAAAAGATGGCTGCCTTTTTAGGAAGCTGATAAATATCAAACTAATAAAATAGAAATGCACTCTAATCATGTCAGATAAGAGTGCATTTCTATATTCATAAATGATTTATCATTCAACATTGAATCGCAATTTGCTACGCTTCTTTATTTTCCCACTTTTCCCTAAACTCCCATAATTGCTCAATAGTGGGATGAAAAGTCGGATTCTCCCAGTTTCTGGAAATCATTGCAATCAAAGACTCCAAATACGATTTACCATCAATAATGGTAGTACATTTATTGACCTGATATCTTTCTGTTGGATAATTCTTTGTCTCAATCATCTTTTTTGCCCAGTTCAATAATTCCTGAACAGCTTCATTGTCATAAGTATGTTGTGCCATATCTTTAGAATTTTCCGCAAAGATACAAAGTTTATTTATTCATAAATAAAGTTGTTCGTTTCTTTTTACTATAAAGATTCCATTTTAAATTTATACCTTTACGTCCAATATACTCAATTAGGCTAACTAATAGAAACAATAATAATGAAGAAAATTTTCATTTTAGTATGTTCATGTGCTCTTTTGGCAGCATGCAACAATAGCGCGAAAACAAACAAGAGTGCCGGTGCAGACAGTACTTCAATCGAAGTAACCGATATCCATAATGCGGAAAATTCACTTGATTACGAAGGAACTTATAAAGGAGTTTTCCCCGCTGCCGATTGTCCGGGTATTGAAACAACCCTGACATTAAATCCGGACAAAACATTCAGCCTCCATTCCGTATATATCGATAGAGACAGCTCATTTGACGAAAAAGGTACATATACTTTAAAAGACAACCTATTGACTCTTAATGAAGAAGGCGGAGAACTTTCTTATTATAAAGTAGAAGAAAATCATTTACGCAAACTAACAATGGATAAACAAGAAATAACCGGAGAACTTGCAGACCATTATGTTTTAAATAAGAAATAAGGTCCAAACAAATTTTGCTATCAATAGAGAACAAATTCAATATTTTTTATGTTTATATAAATAGATATAAACTTAAAAATAGAACAACTTATGATTTATAGTTTTTTATTTCCCACAAAATCGAATACAACGAAAGTATCTTTGTTGCTATTGGCTGTCCGGATCATCTTCGGTATATTATTAATGAACCACGGTATCCAGAAATGGAGTAACTTCCAGGAGATGTCAGCAGTATTTCCTGATCCGCTTGGAATAGGAAGTCCCCTATCTCTCGGATTAGCAATTTTTGGCGAACTCGTATGTTCGATGGCATTTATCATCGGATTCCTGTATCGCTTGGCAATGATCCCGATGATTTTCACAATGATAGTAGCCTTCTTTGTTGTTCATGCTAATGACGTATTTGCGGTTAAAGAGCTAGCTTTCATCTATTTAGTTGTATTTATATTGATGTATATTGCCGGTCCCGGTAAATTTTCAATAGACCATATCATAGGAAACGAATTGTCACGGCGGAAGTCAAGAGCATACAAAAATTAGAAATAACAGCCCCGATTAATTAAAAAATATTATATTTGCATACACATAAGAGAGAAATTATCAATATTTTTTATTAATCAAAAACATTTTAACATGAAAAGAGGAAAACTGACTTTAGTCGCAGTAGTACTTAGTGGTAGCTTATTATTCAGTTCTTGTGTAGGATCATTTGGTTTATTCAACCGCCTGTCTTCCTGGAATCAATCAGTTGGAAACAAGTTTGTAAACGAACTCGTATTCCTTGCTTTCAACATTGTTCCAGTTTATGGTGTAGCTTACCTGGCTGATGCTTTAGTTATCAACTCAATCGAATTCTGGAGTGGCTCCAATCCGATGGCTAATGTAGGTGACGTAAAGAAAGTAAAAGGAGAAAACGGCAACTACATGGTGAAAACTCTTGAGAATGGATATTCCATTACTAAAGAGGGCGAAACTGCTTCAATGGACCTGATCTACAACAAAGAAGCCAACACATGGAATGTCGTTGCAAACGGTGAAAGCGCTGAATTAGTAAAAATGAACAATGATGGCACTGCTGATTTGTTCTTGCCAAATGGCGAAAAGATGAATGTAACGCTGGATGCTCAAGGCATGCTGGCAGCACGCCAGGCTACAATGAGCAATTTTATGTTTGCCGCCCGCTAAAAATAAAAACAAATACGAAGGAGATGAAACATCATATAGGAGTTTCATCTCCTTTTTCAATCTTATCTTCTTCTATCAAGAATCTTTTGTACTATGAATAAACTATATACACTTATCTATTCTGTTCTAATCTTCACCTGTCTATCTTGTCAGCAACAAACTCCTCAAACTCAAATAGAACAGACAGCCATAGATTTCTGTGAAACCTTTTATAATTTCAATTATACGGTCGCCAAAGAATGGAGCACGCCTTCTTCTCAATCTTATCTTAGTTTCTTAGCATCTAATGTCGGGCAAACCCATCTGGAGCAACTTAAGACACGAGGCGCTGCAAAAGTTTCTGTTATTTCAAGTGAGATAGATGCTAATTTAGAAGAAGCGTCGGTTGTCTGCCAAATCAAAAATGCATTCGTCATTCATCCCATCGGAGGAAAAATGGAATACGTAAGTTCCCTGCAAGATACGCTCGAATTAGTAAGAGTAAATAATAAATGGCTGATTAGAAAGGATATCCCACAGCAAAATGGAAAGCAAAGTCACGACTGAATTTAGGATGAATGATGGGGAAATGCTCTTTCCTCGTTTCATAGGCAGGATTGACAGCTTTCATACCTCCGTCAAAACGCAAAATAAAGAAATCCAAATCCAGGCGGAGACCTAATCCGTAGGCCACTGCTATTTGCTTATAAAACCTATCAAACTTGAAAACCCCTCCCGGTTGATTGGCATAACTCCGGATGGTCCAGATATTACCAGCATCAATAAATACCGCCCCCTGAAACTTCCAGAATAACTTGCTTCGGTATTCAATACTGGCATCCAGTTTAATATCTCCGGATTGATCGAGCAAATTCCCATTTCCTGCAAAAGAGCCCGGTCCCAAATCGCGAACACTCCATCCGCGGACACTATTGGCTCCACCAGAGAAATATTGTTTCTCAAACGGAATAGTCTTCGCATTTCCATAAGGTACAGCTATTCCCACACCAGCATGAAACGCAAAAGAGTTACGATAATCGATTCTGATATTCTTAGCAAAATCAAACTCCCCTTTCAGATATTGAGCATAAGGAATTCCCAGAATAGCGTATTCACCATTACTGTTCTTCCGAATGTTTGCAGCCTTTGACAGAGCATACATTACATTTCCCGCCGATTCGAAATTAAAACGGATGGAGTATGAATTAGAAGCAATCGTATTATTGATAATCGATCCTCCCACGCTATTATAATTATAGCTATATCCCATATTTATAATCAGTCGATCCTGATAATTATACTGGAATATATGGTTCTGTCCTTTATTTATATAGTCTTCTTTAAACCTTTCAGAGATACGGGGCAAATAAAGGAAAGCAATATTTATCAAATCAATACGGTGTTGTATCTTCTGACGTTGTGTCCACTTGTAACTCCAGTTAGCAGAAGCCATCGTACGCAAGAACTCCGGTCGCAACTGATAATTATACTGTAAACCAAACTCTGTTGTAGCCCTGATTTTCCGTTTAAAATCAGAGGAAATGAATGGGAACAGGAAATTAGGAAAGTTGATACTCGTTTCCACTCCATACTCCGTATAGTTATTATTTGAATAGCCTGCCTGAAGCCCGGAAATAACCTCATACGCTCCACGGAATTTTATCATAAACGTTTCCGACCCGCGAAAGAGATTCCTATTCTGGAAAGAAACGGAAGCTGCCGCTCCCAAGTCACCGGCAGAATTGGTTCCCTCTACCTCAAAGGATACCGATTTATGCTTGCTCTTAGTCAACATCACGTAACAATCGAGCATTGTTGAATCTCCAACTTGAGTCTCGATAAAACGGATATTCGTATATTTCAATGCAGACAAACGCCCGAAACTGGAATAAGTTTGCTGCACATCACGCTCATTAAACAAATCGCCGGAAGCAAACCGGAGGTTATCCGTAAGCACTTTAGGACGTAAATAGAGCTTATCCTTATAGTAAATCGGATATCCCTTATAATGAACCGAATCATTAATATCCACACTGCTCAAGGCAGAAGACTGCAAAACGTCATAATCCGTAATAAAATTAATCTTATTGATCCAATATTGCTGATGTGCCCTTGCCGAATCACTCGCATGCGCTTTATACATCTGCAAATGTTGAGTCAGATCTACATTATAAGTATTACGAACCGTATCGGCCGTATATCCGATATAATCCTTATTAAATTTATAATAGCCATTCCGAAGCAACTTATTCGTGATACGTTGTCTGTCCGCATCCAATACATTCACATCCAAATACATTCCTTCCTTCAACAAGCTTCTGGCAGAATCCTGTTTGAGAAGAGAGGCTATTTTAGGATCATAAATATCATATTTGATAGATTGAACAACGTAGGGGTTGCCGGCCGTTACATCATAATACAGCTTAATCTTTTTCTTTTTTATTTTAGTCGAACGCTTCACGGTTGCCGCCATATATCCCATATTGTGCACAGCCTTAGTGATCTCTTCTTCAGAGCGTTTCGCTTCGTCCTCGCTATATATTACAGGAGCATCCCCTATCCTTCTTAAAAATTTGTTTCCCCATTTGGTTGAATCACGCCCCGACAGATTGTAGACATAAAGTTGAGTCTTTATCAGGCTGAACCACTTGGCATTAGGATTTTGACGAACATACATGCGCAAGGAAGAAGGCCGTATATTTTTTTGGTCCGTACGAATTTTGACTTCATCCAGCAGATAAGATCCATCCGGCACAAACTTAGTGGTAGTACACGAAGCAAGTGACATGACAGCAGCAGAAGCAAGCAAACAAAGAAAATTTCTCCTCATACGGTTTTACATCGATAGCATGAAAAATGCGCCTACAAAGATAAATTATATTTTCCGACGGGGAAAATAATTTAAGAAAAAGACGAAGAAAGTAAGGATAGATTGGAAATATCTTTATAGCTTTGCAAAAGAATATCAAATCTATGGCATCATTAAGTAAAAACAAAATAAAGTATATCCACTCGCTGGAACTGAAGAAAATACGTAAAGAAGAGCGGGTATTCCTGGCTGAAGGTCCTAAATTGGTAGGTGATTTACTCGGACATTTCCCCTGTCGTTTTTTAGCTGCCACTCCCTCCTGGTTTCAGGAGCATCCGGGTATTGACGCAAGTGAACTGGTAGAAGTTTCACAGGAAGATCTTTCACGGGCCAGTTTATTGAAAACTCCCCAACAGGTACTTGCTATTTTCGAACAACTACAATATACTTTGGATCCGGAGGCAGTTCGTTCATCACTTTGCCTTGCATTGGACGATGTACAGGATCCCGGAAATCTGGGTACCATTATCCGTTTGGCCGACTGGTTTGGCATCGAACATATTATCTGCTCGCAGAATACGGTAGATGTATATAACCCTAAGACCATACAAGCCACTATGGGTGGAATTGCCCGGGTGAAAGTACATTATACTTCCCTCCCCGATTTTATCCGGTCGCTCGAAGATACTCCTGTGTTCGGTACGTTTCTGGATGGAAAAAACATGTATGAACAACCATTGTCGGCCAATGGCTTGATCGTAATGGGAAATGAAGGGAATGGCATAGGAAAAGAGGTAGCCACATTAATCAATAGAAAATTATATATCCCCAATTACCCGGCAGGCCAAGAGACATCCGAGTCTCTGAATGTAGCCATTGCTACCGCAGTAATCTGTGCCGAGTTCCGTCGACAGGCTGCATGGAAGTAAAATCAAAAGGATAAAACAAATAAGGAAATAAAGCTTCCCCCTTCTTTTCTGCTTCCTGCAGATACTCATTAAAACATTGGGAAGATTGATTCGAAACACTGGGAAGATTAATTTGAAACACTGGGATGTTTTTTAAAATCATCCCAGTGTTTTTTATTTCTTCCATCTGACTTTCAGAAAGCAGCACAATCACTCCCGGCATCCATTCAACCGATTCAATCTCTTCGGTCAATGGGAACACTCCTCGGACAACTCCTTCGTCAGTGATCTCCACTACCTGCTGCTTCATATATCCGACGGCAGGTATCAGCAAATAATGAGAAGCAAAACGTTTCATTACAATCAGTTGTTTGAACGTCTTTGCTGTTGCTTCCTACGTTGATTCATCTGGCGTTCTTTTCTTTGCTCTATCCGTTCCTTTTGGATATGCTGTTCCACCTGAATCTGCTCCGGCTTCTTCTCACGATGAGTTCCCGTACGACGACGGTTCATCTCTTCCGGTGTCAGACGCTGAATGTCATCTTTATTCTTGTCTATGACCTTATGTAAAGAGTCGGCATTTTCTTTAGTAGTTATCTTCTTCAAAGAATCCGCTTTCAATGCTTCTATCTTATTCAAAGAATCGCGTACGGCAAATGCGAGCGTATCCGTACAATGATAACGAGTCATCATGAAGCGGTCGGCCAATACTGCCCCGCCTTTTTCCTGGCTATCCATCGGATAATAAATGAACCCTTTTATTTCTTTCATCGAACCTAATGTGTCTGCAAACAAACGAATTTGTTGCACACCCGGTTCAGTCACCTTTTTCCAATGATTGATCGTATCTTTCTCATAAATCACCTGCATAGCCATAGTGACACCTCTTAAAGAGTCGGCAATCATCGGCTCCAAGAAACGATACCGCACTTCCCATACCAGTGTATCCCGTTCTTTGTAGTTAGAGTCGGTCGGCAAAGTAAATACATATTGATTATCCATCATTTCACCGGTCAAACGTACCATACGCTGCCACGGCCAGACATCGATGCTATCACCCTGCTTAGTCATTTTCGGTTTCTTATCACGCTTGGCTATCAGGTCGCCAACAAGTTCCTGTTCGTCTTTCAAGCGTTTTTTCACCTTATCATAAATTTTCGATAAAATCTCTGTGTTACGGGTATACCAAACCATGGATGAGTCAAATGCAGCTTGTGTAGTCCCGTATTTCTTGAAAACGGCGTCGATATACAATGCTTTCTTATAGTTCTCACTATAAGGCAAATTATCTCCCATAGACTTTGCCACATGATAATCATACAGCAAATTCTCCATCTTCGATTCCGAGATTACATCACTGGGTCTTTTCACTTTACACCCGGCTACCGCAAAAACGAACATGCAGATGAGACACAGATGAAACCGAAATTTATTTTTCATGATCCGTAGCTTCCTTTTTATCTTTATCCAGCGAATGATAAGACTTATTCAGATATTTACTATAAAAGAGTAACAAGGCAATGATACCGCAACTGATAGCGGCATCCGCAAAATTAAAGATCGGACTAAAGAATATAAAATGCTCTCCGCCCACAAACGGCATCCATGTAGGCCAGTTTGTATCTATAATCGGAAAATAAAACATATCCACCACTTTTCCATAAAACCAGGTAGAATATCCACCGCCTTCGGGCATAAAGCTGGCAATCTGCGAATGAGTGCTTTCATTGAAGAAAACTCCATAAAACACACTGTCTATGATATTTCCTAAAGCACCGGTCAGAATAAGAGCCACACAGACAATGTAGCCTGTTTTGAACCCTTTCTTTATTATTTTATAAAGATACCATCCTATCAATGCCACTGCAACAATACGGAATGTTGTCAGGAACAGCTTGCCGAAAATCTCCATACCGAAAGCCATTCCGTTGTTTTCGGTGAAATAGATATAAAACCAATCTGTCACACGTATGCTTTCATGCCAGTACATGTGAGTTTTAATCCAGATTTTGATGATCTGGTCAATAATCAATACGGAAAAGATAACGAGAAGGGCAATTCTCCCCTTCGTGAATAGTTTCTTCATGTGTTTATTATAAGTTAAACATAACGAGCTACAAGTGCCGTGCGTAAACTTTGCGCAGCTACTTGTAGCTCGTTACCTGTAGCCTACTTGCTATCTGTTATTTTTTACCACTGTTCTTTGCTTCAATGCTTAATGTAGCATGAGGAACAGCACGCAGACGTTCTGCCGGAATCAACTTCCCGGTTTCACGGCAAATGCCGTACGTTTTATTCTCAATACGTACCAAAGCAGCTTGTAATCCTTGGATAAACTTCAGCTGACGTTGTGCCAGTCGGGTCGTTTCTTCCTTGGAGAGCGTATTAGCTCCTTCTTCCAATACTTTATACGTAGGAGATGTATCGTCGGTATCATTACCGTCCAGTCCCATCAAACTTTTCTTCAACTGTTCATAGTCACGTTGTGCCAATTCCAGTTTCTCCATAATAATGGCACGGAATTCCTCGAGTTCCGCATCCGAATATCTAGTCTTTTCTGCCATAACTTTACAATTTTAAAAGGTTAATCAATATAGTATTAGTCTTTTATCACGTTCACAAACAATGAGAAGTCGTCAAACTCCAGCATTGTTCCGTCTTTCACTTCATCTACAAGTTCAAGAGATGTGCCTAAAACCTGGTTACAAATATAAGTATTATATTCATTTACCGCATCATCTGTTTGCGTATTTTTCGAGATTGTTATTTTTATTTTATCTGTAATCTCGAAGCCGCTTGACTTACGTATATTCTGAATACGGTTCACCAGTTCACGGGCAATACCCTCGCGACGCAGTTCTTCGGTAATAGTCACTTCAAGCGCTACTGTCAGTTTGCCTTCATTGGCAACCAACCATCCCGGAATATCTTCACTAAAGATCTCGACATCTGATGCTTCAATAACAGCTTCCGCACCATCCAGATTTAATGTATACTTTCCGTTTTTCTCCAATTCACCGATGGCTTCCTGTGACATTTCTGCAACAGCAGCAGCTACTGCTTTCATTTGCTTGCCAAATTTCGGGCCTAGCTTTTTAAAGTCACATTTCACTTTTTTCACCAATACACCGGCTGCACCATCAACGAATCTGACTTCTTTTACGTTCACTTCATTCATAATCAGGTTCTTCACAGCTTCGATATGAGCTTTCTGCTCTTCATCTACCACCGGAACCATGATACATTGCAGCGGTTGGCGTACCTTGATATTCACCTTGCGGCGCAATGCCAACACCATAGATGTAACATCCTGTGCCATTTGCATGCGGGCTTCCAGTTCCTTGTCTATCATTTCTTCCTGATATTTCGGGAATTCGGCAAGATGGACAGAAACTACATTGTCGCGTCCTGTTGCTGTAATCAAGTCAGTATACAAACGGTCTGCATAGAACGGAGATACAGGAGCCATCAGTTTGGCAACTGTTTCGAGACAAGTGTACAATGTCTGATAAGCAGACAATTTATCCTGTGTAAATTCACCACCCCAGAAACGTTTACGATTCAGGCGAACATACCAGTTAGACAAATTATCATTCACAAAATCAGAAATCAAACGTCCTGCCTTTGTCGGTTCATATTCATTATAGCATGTATCTACCTCCTTTATTAATGTATTCAATACAGACAAGATCCAACGGTCGATCTCCGGACGTTCTGCCATCGGTACATCCGCTTCTTTATACTCAAATCCGTCTACATTCGCATAAAGCGCAAAGAATGAATACGTATTATATAAGGTACCGAAGAATTTACGACGAACCTCTTCCACTCCTTCAACGTCAAATTTCAGGTTATCCCACGGAGAAGAATTGGTAATCATGTACCAACGCAACGGGTCGGAACCATACTTTTCAATCGTAGTAAACGGATCGACAGCGTTATTCAAACGCTTAGACATCTTGTTACCGTTCTTATCGAGTACCAGACCGTTAGAAATAACAGCTTTGTAGGACACACTGTCAAATACCATGGTAGCGATAGCATGCAAGGTAAAGAACCAACCACGAGTCTGGTCTACTCCTTCCGCGATAAAGTCAGCCGGATATACCTGACGGTTATCCAACAGTTCTTTATTTTCGAACGGATAATGGATCTGCGCGTACGGCATAGCACCCGAATCGAACCATACATCAATCAAGTCTGATTCACGCTTCATCGGTTTGCCATCTTTCGATACCAATATGACGTCGTCTACATAAGGACGGTGAAGATCAATCTTATCATAATTTTCTTCCGAATATTGACCCGGCACGAAACCTTTATCCTTGTATGGATTGGATTTCATAAATCCGGCAGCTACCGATTTCTCGATTTCATTATAAAGTTCTTCTACAGACTCGATGCATATCTCATCCGTATTATCTTCTGTACGCCAGATAGGTAATGGAGTACCCCAATAACGAGAACGGCTAAGGTTCCAGTCATTCAGATTTTCCAGCCACTTGCCGAAACGGCCGGTTCCGGTAGATTCCGGTTTCCAGTTGATGGTTTTATTCAATTCCATCATTCGCTCCTTGCAAGCGGTAGAACGGATAAACCAGCTATCCAACGGATAATAAAGTACCGGTTTGTCTGTACGCCAGCAGTGCGGATAGTTGTGGACATGCTTTTCTATCTTGAAAGCCTTGTTGTCTGCTTTCATCATCATGGCAATGACAATATCCAAAGATTCGGCAGCTTGCGCAGCTTTCTCATCGTATTTGCCATCCACCATAAATTGAGGATCATAAGCATTTTTCACCCATGCACCCTGATATTCTTTGTATTTATCTACATCAACACATTCTTTTACGAAATTCTCATCCAGCTCATTCAACAGATAGAATTTACCAGTTAAATCCACCATCGGACGAGTTTCGCCTTTCTTATTAATCATGAACAGTGACGGGATTCCTGCAGCACGTGCCACATTCGCATCATCCGCACCAAATGTAGGTGCAATGTGAACGATACCTGTACCATCTTCTGTAGTAACATAATCACCCGGTATTACACGGAAAGCCTTATCACTAGGCTTCCAGTTGCCATTTTCGGATACCTCAACCGGTTTTACCCAAGGAATCAACTGCTCATATTCCATACCGACAAGATCAGTACCTTTGTATTCGGCAATCACTTTAAATGGTACAAGTTTATCTCCGGCTTTGTAGTCCTCCAATTTCAGATCAGCAGCTTTTGCATTGAAGTGTACATTCAATAAAGCTTTTGCCAGAACAACCGTGATAGGTTCTCCGGTATAAGCGTTGTAAGACTGTACAGCCACATAGTCAATTTTGGGTCCCACACAAAGAGCCGTATTTGAAGGCAATGTCCATGGAGTAGTTGTCCAAGCGATAAAATAAGGAGTTCCCCATTCCGTCATTTCCGGTTTAGGATTCTTCATTTTAAATTGGGCAACGGCCGTTGTATCTTTTACATCCCGATAACAGCCTGGTTGATTCAACTCATGTGAGCTCAATCCTGTTCCTGCAGCCGGTGAATATGGTTGGATCGTATATCCTTTATACAACAATCCTTTTTTATGCAGTTGCTTCAATAGCCACCATAATGTCTCAATATAGCGATTATCATACGTGATATAAGGGTGCTTCATATCCACCCAATATCCCATCCGATGAGTCAGGTCTTCCCACTCCTTGGTATATTTCATCACGTCTTTCCGACAAGCCGCATTGTAGTCGGCAACAGAGATTTTCTTACCAATATCTTCTTTTGTGATACCTAATGCCTTTTCTACACTTAGTTCCACAGGCAGTCCGTGCGTATCCCATCCGGCTTTACGCTTCACCTGATAACCCTTCATCGTTTTGTAGCGACAGAAAATGTCCTTAATGGTACGAGCCATTACATGGTGAATACCCGGCATACCATTAGCCGAGGGAGGTCCTTCGAAAAACACGAACGAAGGACAGCCATCACGTTCTGTCATACTCTTGGCGAAAACCTGGTTCTCGTCCCATTTCTTCAGCACATCTTTGTTCACCTGCGAAAGGTCAAACTGCGAATATTCAGTAAATCTCTTACCCATAGCTGTCTACGATTTTACTATTTACAATTTACAATTTGAGGGGTATCCCCATTTTTAAGGGTGCAAATTTACAAAAACATTTGTTTAGTTGAGCAAAAAGCTAGGACTTTTAATCGGATTCGTGTGAAGTTAACGATTATAAACCGCCTACAGCCTAAACAAAACAAGTATCTCCTTGTTTTAGTGGGAAACCTAAAAGCACTTTAACTTATGAATTACGGTATTAGCATTTTATTCAGAGCAATCCCTTTGGCGATGGCTATTTTTTGCTTCGGATACGGAGCGTTTATTTATGGTTATGGAGATGACGGGAGTCGTGTTGTGGCCGGTCCTGTTGTGTTTTCACTCGGTATGATATGCATTGCACTGTTTTGCACGGCTGCCACTATCATCCGGCAAATCATACATACTTATAATAAATCGGCCAAATACGTTTTGCCGATCATAGGCTATCTGGCAGCCATCATTACTATTATTGGAGGCATCTGCATTTTCAGTAATGCCACTTCCACCTCTGCATTTGTTGCAGGACACGTTATCACCGGCGTTGGATTTATTACTACTTGTGTAGCTACCGCCGCCACCTCTTCTACCCGATTCTCTTTAATTCCGAGGAATTCAAAAGCGACAAGTAATGAAGTTCCGGAAGGAGCTTTTTCCCTTAATCAGAGACGGGCATTGGTAATTGTTGCCATCATCGTTTCGCTGATCGCATGGATATGGGCATTTGTATTATTGGGCAACAGTCATTCTCATCCTGCTTATTTTGTGGCGGGGCATGTAATGGTCGGTCTGGCATGTATTTGTACCAGTTTGATTGCACTGGTAGCTACCATAGCACGCCAGATACGTAATGATTATTCAGAAAAAGAACGGAATAAATGGCCGAAACTGGTTTTATTAATGGGATCTATCTCTTTTGTATGGGGATTATTCGTGATTTTGGCAGATTCCGGAAGTGCAAACGGTACCACCGGATATATTATGCTCGGATTGGGGTTGGTATGTTACAGTATTTCCAGCAAAGTAATCCTGCTGGCTAAGATATGGAGGCAAGAGTTCAAATTAGCCAACCGTATTCCTATGATTCCGGTATTAACGGCATTGACTTGCCTGTTCCTGGCGGCTTTTGTATTCGAGTTTGCCACTATACATGCTGATTATTTCATTCCGGCACGTGTTTTGGTAGGTCTCGGAGCTATTTGCTTTACGCTGTTTTCTATCGTTAGTATATTGGAGAGTGGCACGTCATCCAAATAAAAAATATTCTATCAAAAGGGCGTCACTATATGCCCCGGATAGTGACGCTATCCAAGGCATATAGTGACGCTATCCGGACAGCATAGCGTCACTCTTTTTATTTCTTGTATCTCACCTCATACAGGTCATTCCTACGGTCTTTCAAATTGCGTACACTACCATAAGTATGCAACTCGTTCAGCAAATCCAGGTCAACATCCGATACCAAAATCATTTCGGTGTTAGGAGTTGCCTCCGCCCTCTTTCCGTCTGTTGGAAAAGCAAAGTCGCATGGAGTAAATACACCTGATTGGGCATATTGAATATCCATATTGTGCACACGGGGAAGATTTCCTACACTTCCGGCAATGACTACAAAACATTCATTCTCGATGGCACGTGCCTGCGCACAGACACGAACACGGGAGTAGGCATTCTGGGTATCTGTCAGGAAAGGAACAAATAATATCTGCATTCCCTGATCTGCCATCAGGCGGGAAAGTTCGGGGAACTCGACATCATAGCAGATCAAAACCCCAATCTTTGCACAATCCGTATCAAAAGTGTTCAGAAGTTTACCACCGTTCAGTCCCCAGCTTTTTATTTCATCGGGGGTAACGTGTAATTTCTCGTACATTTCGTAGGTTCCATCCCGTCGGCAAAGGAAACCGACATTATAAAGTAGCCCATCCTCTTTTACGTATGGCATACTTCCTGTTATAATGTTGATATTATAGCTAATAGCCAGATTCATAAACCGTTCCCGAATCTCATCGGTATACTTTGCCAATCCGCGAATAGCCTGTGATTCTCCTTTATCATTATACTTCGACATCAAAGGAGCATTGAAATATTCCGGGAAAAGAACAAAATCACTTTTATAATCAGATACTGCGTCCACGAAGAATTCTACTTGTTCAAACAGGTCGTCCAACGTTTTATAGCTACGCATCTGCCATTGCACCAATCCTACACGAACCGTAGTTTTAGGACTGATATATTCTTGCGTAGGTGGCTGATAATAGATATTATCCCATTGAAGCAAACAGGCATAATGTTTCGATTCTTCGTCATTCGGCAGATAATTGGTCATCACCTTTCGCACATGAAAATCATTCGATAGCTGAAAAGTTAGTACCGGATCATAAATCTCGCGTTGACGCACTCGTTCGATATATTCTTTCGGACGCATTTTGTCAGCATATTTGTGATAATTCGGGATACGTCCGCCAAACATGATAGCTTTCAGGTTCAATGTTTCGCATAGTTCCTTACGATATTCATACATACGACGTGCTAGGCGCAAACCGCGATAACCCGGATGAATGAACACTTCAATGCCATACAAGATATTTCCTTCGGGATTATGTGTATTGAATGTTTCCTTACCTGTCACTTGTGCATACGTATGGTCGTTCTTTACTTTATCATAATCAACAATGATAGAAAGAGCACAACCAACTATTTTATCATCGACTACTGTGACAATCTGACCTTCCGGAAAAATCTTAATTAACTTCTGGATCTGCTCACGAGTCCAAAACACATCGCTACCATCTGAATAGACGCGGGTAAACGACTGGGATAACTGTACATAATCTTCTATTTGCAAATTGCGTATCTGCACTTTATTAATTTTTATCGGATGTTGTTCCATAACAATACGTGTTTTATAAAAGATAGTGCAAAGGTATAGCTATTCCTTTAATTGTGTTTTCAAATCAAGAAAAATTTAACAATAGTATTTTATGTAAATTGAGTTATTCAATTCAAACTTATCTGCTTTGACATTACTCTAACTCTAATATTTCTTTTACCTCACCTTCTCCTACATGCTTTCGTCCTTCTCCAAAAGTAAACTTGGTGCCTTCAGAAAAATTATTTCCTAAAGCTCTTCTAATAAGAAAAGCTATTTCAACTATCCCCTCATCTCCGGGATAAAAATATTCCCTATCAAGCAAAGTTATTTGACCAGAAGTTTTTGTCTCCTCAATAAAATCAAATAAAGGGCGGTAACCACTAGAAAATGGAGTTCTACGACCATCCTTATATAACCTTATACTAGCTATAATTCTAATCATAATAGTAGCAATATAAAAAAATAATCAGCTAATTTGTGAGAATTAAGAATAGCAAACAATGTTAGCTATAAGTTTATTCATCAAAGTTAGTCTAATAAATTGAAAAACAAAAGTATCTTTTACACAAATATATATTTTATTATACTATCTATTTTATGCATTCTTTTTCAGTAAATTCGTAAGCGTCTCCGCGATTCTATATAGTGTATTAAAATAAAAAGGCTAATGA
>NZ_QVLZ01000026.1:0-5449 GCF_003435205.1 Bacteroides sp. AF32-8BH
AAAAACGGCGGCTACCTACTCTCCCACTGTTACGCAGTACCATCGGCGTGACGAGGCTTAACTTCTCTGTTCGGAATGGGAAGAGGTGGAACCCTCGTGCTATAACCACCTGAAGAAGGTTATGACATGATGAAAAGTAAAATTTCAGTGTCTAGCAAGCTAAACGTATATACCCAACCGGTACATGTCCGAAAGAAAGTGAACGGGCAATTAGTAATGCTCGGCTTTGATGTTACCACCTTTACACCTGCATCCTATCAACGTCATCGTCTTTGACGACCCTAAGAAATCTAATCTTGTGGCTGGCTTCGTACTTAGATGCTTTCAGCACTTATCCAATCCCGACTTAGATACCCAGCAATGCACCTGGCGGCACAACTGGTAAACCAGCGGTCAGTCCAACACGGTCCTCTCGTACTAGTGTCAGAGCCACGCAAATTTCATACGCCCACGATAGATAGAGACCGAACTGTCTCACGACGTTCTGAACCCAGCTCGCGTGCCACTTTAATGGGCGAACAGCCCAACCCTTGGGACCTTCTCCAGCCCCAGGATGTGACGAGCCGACATCGAGGTGCCAAACCCCTCCGTCGATATGAGCTCTTGGGAGGGATCAGCCTGTTATCCCCGGAGTACCTTTTATCCTTTGAGCGATGTCCCTTCCATACGGAAACACCGGATCACTATGCTCTAGTTTCCTACCTGATCGACTTGTCTGTCTCCCAGTCAAGCGCCCTTATGCCATTACACTCTACGGACGGTTACCAATCGTCCTGAGGGCACCTTTAGAAGCCTCCGTTACACTTTTGGAGGCGACCACCCCAGTCAAACTACCCACCAAACAGTGTCCTCGTATCTACGAGTTAGAACTCAAATAATCAAAGGGCCGTATTTCAACAGCGACTCCACAAATACTGGCGTACCTGCTTCAAAGTCTCCGGCCTATCCTACACATCAATTACCCAAATTCAATGTTAAGCTATAGTAAAGGTTCACGGGGTCTTTTCGTCCCATCGCGGGTAATCGGCATCTTCACCGATACTACAATTTCACTGAGCTCACGGTTGAGACAGTGTCCAGATCATTACACCATTCGTGCAGGTCGGAACTTACCCGACAAGGAATTTCGCTACCTTAGGACCGTTATAGTTACGGCCGCCGTTTACTGGGGCTTCAATTCAATGCTTCTCTTGCGATGACATCTCCTCTTAACCTTCCAGCACCGGGCAGGTGTCAGGCTGTATACGTAATCTTTCAATTTGGCACAGCCCTGTGTTTTTGTTAAACAGTTGCCTGGACCTATTCTCTGCGCCCAACTCTCGTTGGGACCCTTTATCCCGAAGTTACAGGGTCAATTTGCCTAGTTCCTTAACCGTGAATCACTCAAGCGCCTTAGTATATTCAACCCGACTACGTGTGTCCGTTTGCGGTACGGGTACCTTAAAGATTAAGTTTAGCGGATTTTCTTGGGAGTATGCTTACACGCACTATTACCTTATTCCGAAGAATTTGGTATACTATCAGGTTCGACTCTTATCCTGGATTTGCCTGGGATAATCAACATCTACACCCTTCAACGGACTATTCCGTCAGTCCGCGGCGTTGTCACTCCTCCGTCTCCACGTCACTCCTTAAGGTAGTACAGGAATATTAACCTGTTCTGCCATCGGCCTCACCGTTCGGCTGAGCCTTAGGACCCGACTAACCCTGATCCGATTAGCGTTGATCAGGAAACCTTAGTCTTTCGGCGAGGGGGTTTCTCACCCCCTTTATCGTTACTTATACCTACATTTGCTTTTCCACACGCTCCAGCAAAGCTCACGCTTCACCTTCGACGCAGAGTGGAATGCTCCCCTACCGATCATTACTGATCCCATAGCTTCGGTAAATTGCTTGATGCCCGATTATTATCCACGCCAAACTCCTCGACTAGTGAGCTGTTACGCACTCTTTAAATGAATGGCTGCTTCCAAGCCAACATCCTAGCTGTCTTAGCAATCTGACTTCGTTAGTTCAACTTAGCAATTATTTCGGGACCTTAGCTGATGGTCTGGATTCTTCTCCTTTAGGACATGGACCTTAGCACCCATGCCCTCACTCCTGGGATCGAACTACTGCGCATTCGGAGTTTATCAAGACTTGATAGGCGGTGAAGCCCTCGCATCTTATCAGTCGCTCTACCTCACAGTAGTAATTCCCAAGGCTGCACCTAAATGCATTTCGGGGAGTACGAGCTATCTCCAAGTTTGATTAGCCTTTCACCCCCACCCTCAGTTCATCCGGAAGCTTTTCAACGCTTATCGGTTCGGTCCTCCAGTTAGTGTTACCTAACCTTCAACCTGACCAAGGGTAGATCACTTGGTTTCGCGTCTACTCCTTCCGACTAATCGCCCTATTAAGACTCGCTTTCGCTTCGGCTGCAGATCTCAAGATCCTTAACCTTGCCGGAAAAAGTAACTCGTAGGTTCATTATGCAAAAGGCACGCCGTCACTGCTGAAGCAGCTCCGACCGCTTGTAGGCGCACGGTTTCAGGGACTATTTCACTCTTCTATTCGAAGTGCTTTTCACCTTTCCTTCACAGTACTGGTTCGCTATCGGTCTCTCGGGAGTATTTAGCCTTACCGGATGGTCCCGGCAGATTCACGCAAGATTCCTCGTGTCCCGCGCTACTCAGGATACCACTACGCTTCATTTAGCTTCGAATACCGGACTATCACCGTCTATGGTCCCATTTTCCAAAGGGCTCTTCTCACTAAATTTCTTGCGACATCGTGGTCCTACAACCCCAATATTGCCGTAACAACATTGGTTTGGGCTAATCCCCGTTCGCTCGCCACTACTAGGGGAATCATTATTATTTTCTTTTCCTACAGGTACTAAGATGTTTCAGTTCCCTGCGTTAGCTTCCATCTAGGATGGATGACATTCCTTCAGAATGCCGGGTTGTCCCATTCGGAAATCTTCGGATCAAAGGTTATTTGCACCTGCCCGAAGCTTATCGCAGCTTATCACGTCCTTCATCGCCTCCGAGAGCCAAGGCATCCGCCATGCGCCCTTGCTTACTTTCTTTCAAACGTTTTATTCTCGTACTGGTATTGGTAGTGGAATTGCTTCCTTCTATCAATATTGCGTACTCGAACACGTACGGTTTGATATATACTTTTAGCTCTTACTAAAATTTTACTTTTTGTACATCATGTCAAAGATCGTTTCTCTTTTTCAGAGATCGTGGAGAATAACGGATTCGAACCGTTGACCCTCTGCGTGCAAGGCAGATGCTCTAGCCAGCTGAGCTAATCCCCCAAGAGGTTATCAAGAATTTTGTTTTTTAGCTTTTAGCTTTCGCTTTCCTCATTCTTGAGCTTGGTAGTCCCAGGCAGAGTTGAACTGCCGACCTCTACATTATCAGTGTAGCGCTCTAACCAACTGAGCTATAGGACTAGTTCAACCTTGTCTACCTGTATGTTAGACTCGGCTTCTTTTTCTCTTGTTTATCTCTATCTATACTTCTATAGATGGTTGATCTATATGTTATAAATAAACAAGTACCAGTAGTACAAAAAACAGAACCTTTAAAGTCTTTTAGTGGCTGCCACGTTTTGTGACAGTTACGGCATCGCTCCAGAAAGGAGGTGTTCCAGCCGCACCTTCCGGTACGGCTACCTTGTTACGACTTAGCCCCAATTACCAGTTTTACCCTAGGACGCTCCTTGCGGTTACGTACTTCAGGTACCCCCGGCTTTCATGGCTTGACGGGCGGTGTGTACAAGGCCCGGGAACGTATTCACCGCGCCATGGCTGATGCGCGATTACTAGCGAATCCAGCTTCACGAAGTCGGGTTGCAGACTTCGATCCGAACTGAGAGAGGTTTTTGGGATTAGCATCCTGTCACCAGGTAGCCGCCTTCTGTACCCCCCATTGTAACACGTGTGTAGCCCCGGACGTAAGGGCCGTGCTGATTTGACGTCATCCCCACCTTCCTCACATCTTACGACGGCAGTCTCTCTAGAGTCCTCAGCATAACCTGTTAGTAACTAAAGATAAGGGTTGCGCTCGTTATGGCACTTAAGCCGACACCTCACGGCACGAGCTGACGACAACCATGCAGCACCTTCACAACAGCCTTACGGCTATACTGTTTCCAATATATTCTGTTGCAATTTAAGCCCGGGTAAGGTTCCTCGCGTATCATCGAATTAAACCACATGTTCCTCCGCTTGTGCGGGCCCCCGTCAATTCCTTTGAGTTTCACCGTTGCCGGCGTACTCCCCAGGTGGAATACTTAATGCTTTCGCTTGGCCGCTTACTGTATATCGCAAACAGCGAGTATTCATCGTTTACTGTGTGGACTACCAGGGTATCTAATCCTGTTTGATACCCACACTTTCGAGCATCAGTGTCAGTGACAGTCTAGTGAGCTGCCTTCGCAATCGGAGTTCTTCGTGATATCTAAGCATTTCACCGCTACACCACGAATTCCGCCCACCTCTACTGTACTCAAGACTGCCAGTTTCAACTGCAATTTTACGGTTGAGCCGCAAACTTTCACAACTGACTTAACAATCCACCTACGCTCCCTTTAAACCCAATAAATCCGGATAACGCTCGGATCCTCCGTATTACCGCGGCTGCTGGCACGGAGTTAGCCGATCCTTATTCATATGGTACATACAAAATTCCACACGTGGAAAACTTTATTCCCATATAAAAGAAGTTTACGACCCATAGAGCCTTCATCCTTCACGCTACTTGGCTGGTTCAGGCTCTCGCCCATTGACCAATATTCCTCACTGCTGCCTCCCGTAGGAGTTTGGACCGTGTCTCAGTTCCAATGTGGGGGACCTTCCTCTCAGAACCCCTATCCATCGTAGTCTTGGTGGGCCGTTACCCCGCCAACAAACTAATGGAACGCATCCCCATCGATAACCGAAATTCTTTAATAAAAATATCATGCGATATTCGTATGCTATCCGGTATTAATCTTTCTTTCGAAAGGCTATTCCGGAGTTATCGGCAGGTTGGATACGTGTTACTCACCCGTGCGCCGGTCGCCATCTTCAGTTTGCAAGCAAACTAAAATGCTGCCCCTCGACTTGCATGTGTTAAGCCTGTAGCTAGCGTTCATCCTGAGCCAGGATCAAACTCTTCATTGTAAAAGTATTTTTTATCATCGGTTAAGATGATCTTTTTGCTCTGTTCAGGACGCCGTAAATTTATTGACCTTATTCAAATACCTATTAGTCTTAATTGTATCACTACTTCATAAGACAAGTATTGACGGTTCTATTTTTTTACTTGTACTACTTGTATTGTTTATCAATATTTCAAAGAACTTGTTGCTTTCGTTTTAAAAGCGGATGCAAAGGTAAGGGCTTTATTTTTAACTACCAAACTTTTTCGGAAGTTTTTTTAGTTTTTCTTTTTACGCTGGTTTCTCTGGCTCTCTA
>NZ_QVLZ01000026.1:5459-98152 GCF_003435205.1 Bacteroides sp. AF32-8BH
TAGTTTTTCTTTTTACGCTGGTTTCTCTGGCTCTCTATGCGAAAGGGAAAGAAGGTATGAAAGAATAACTCTTGCCAATTTTCTTTGCGAATCGGACTGCAAAGATAAGAACTTTAGTTATTATAATCCAAACTTTTTCGGAAGTTTTTTGTTCTTTTCTTTAAGTGGGATTCCACTTTTTCACTAAGTCAATTTGTCAAGGCTTTCTTCTCTTGGAAAGCGGGTGCAAAAGTACGCCCTTTTGATATATACTCCAAATATATCAAACTATTTTTTCTAATTATTTTTGAATACATTTGCTAAAGTGCTGACGCATAACGATGTTGTAGAACATATTTTTTATGTATAGGGAAATTGTGCGCGGAAACGACGAGAGGGATACACATTATTATATCACACGCGGGCGAGTGAAGGCGTGAAAAGAGAATGAAAAGAAAAAGACGAAAAAGAAAACTACAAGAAAATAGATATTAGAAAAAAGCAAGAGGATTTAGAATCAACCGTCAGAATACTTTTTCTAAGCGGTCTAACGGTTGACTATTCCATAGGTATAGATCGGATAAATACAGAGTGGGTACTAATCAGATTCTAACTATAAAATCAGAATGTCATTCTTTTTTAGAGTTCTCTATTCGCAGGCTGACAAGTTCAACCCACTTCTTTATGCCCAAATCAAAGCCGCCTTTTTCTAACAGATGAAGGGCGCCCGCATAATGAAGGGCAGTCTCCTCCCTACTACAGCTTATCTTACAAGACAGTTTACCCAGATAGTATTCCAGCCGGGCCATTTGGATATAGTCCAATAAAGTATAATCCCCTTCGATTGACAAATCAATCAACTCCCGTATCAAAGCATAGGCTAGTTCACATTCCGTATAGGTTAAATCCGAGAGGGGTTTGTACATAACAGGATGCTGAGTCAGCTGAACAACAATTCGATTAAAGTCTCCGTACATAGGTTGCGTTTATTACCGCATCAGTTCCCGGTGGTGCGAGGGTTATAAAAAAAGAGAGCGTGGAAACTATCTATTCATGCCATATATAGGTATCCGCTAAGACCCCTTTCGTGAACATGAATGATAGCCCCACGCCCAATTGGATATATAACAAGGTTATACAGACAATAGTGCGTGAGACCTGTCATTCATTCCATTCACGAAAGTTAAAATTTAGCGGATTTTATATATGAATGTAACAAATAACCGTTCTCAATAAAATTATTAAAAAACTACTTCCTTCGCTCGAAAGTAAGTTATCACAAAAGTAGAAATAAATATCTATTAAACAAACAATTTTGACAGGAAAAACATGATAGATCAATTAATTCAGTCTATATCGCATAAAAAACACAAACCCAATATCCTACTAGAAACAATTTCTCATTTTCATTTCTCATATTCCATAACATGCACAATAATTTTCTGTAAATCAACAATATAACACAATGAGAATAAAAATACAAAACGGCATTTCTCATAGTATGACCCGCATTTTGTACATAAAACAACCTATTTCATAACTTATCAAGGTATTTCTCATAGTATTTTGACTATTTATCCTATAAATTCTCAAGCTAGATCCTAAGCTAAAGACCAAGTTGAATACCAGACCATGCACCTATTTACAATATATCATCAGTGCTTATTGGAAGTATATAGAGCAGGTATCCGCATATTTTTCTACCGGCATCTATATCGTTCCACTCCAGTGGACAGGCCTGTGCACTAGAGTAGAAAGAACCGTCCACTAGAGTGGAACGATCTGTTCACTCGAGTGCAATGATACAGATAGTAGCAGGAAGAAATAGCAGTGAGTAAGGGAAAACAGTAAGATATAAGGTGAATGATACACAGGAAAGCAGTAAACAATAGGAAGTTGATTAATAAACGACATAGGGAAAGGAATAATCGTAAGTCCGGCGAGAGTCCGGGAAAAGCTGCAGCCATCATGTATGAGAAATGAGCAAAACAAATAAGAAGGAGTATGAGAATAAGATGAGAAATGATTTGAAACCTATGAAAAATGCATCTTTTTTAGGGGTAAATGATGGAAATACTATGAGAAATGCCATTTCACAGTTCATTTCTCATAGTATTATATCATTGATTTACAAACTATTATCATATCATTTATGAGAACATGAGAAATGAATATGAAAAAACATTTGCAGAAGCTGAATTCAGCGGAGACTGCTGAATTCAAATTGTAAATACGACACCTCCTTATGAATCAGGCTGAATTTATCCGGGTAAAATTTGCTCTATTTCTTTCAACTCGTCTGCCGTGAACTCCAAATGTTCCAGCGCTTTCAAATTGTCGGCTAACTGATTCACAGAACTTGCACCTACAATCACTGATGTCATTCTTTCGTCTTTCAGCACCCATGCCAAAGCCATTTCAGCCAGCGTTTGCCCACGGCGGCGGGCTATTTCATTTAATTGACGGGCAGCTTCTACCTTTTCATGCGTCACTTGAGATTGTTGAAGAAAACCCGAAGAACGGGCAGCACGGGAACCTTCCGGAATGCCGTTCAGATATTTATCGGTCAATAATCCTTGTGCCAAAGGAGAGAAAGCTATGAAGCCGGAACCGTACTCCGCTGCTAAAGGAAGTGATTCAGCCTCAACCGCACGATCGAACATACTATATCGATATTGGCTGATAAGACAGGGAACACCGGCTTTTGCCATCATCTCATAGGCAACACGGGCTTGTTCGGGAGGATATTTAGAAATTCCGATATACAATGCTTTACCTTGCTTCACAATATCAATCAATGTCTGAATGGTTTCTTCAACTGGAGTGACTCCGTCATAACGATGACTATAAAAGATATCAAAATACTCCAAACCTGTCCGGCAGAGACTTTGGTCAATGCTCGCCATCAGATTTTTTCGAGAGCTATTTCCGCCATAAGGACCTGCCCACATGTCATGACCGGCCTTGGAAGAGATAATCATTTCATCCCGGTAGCCTTGAAAGTTCTCTTTCAAGATTCGTCCGAAATTTACTTCGGCACTTCCGGGAGCAGGACCGTAATTATTTGCCAAGTCAAAATGAGTAACACCGTGATCGAAAGCATACTTAATCATGTCGGTTGCTACATTGAAATTGTCCACACTACCGAAATTATGCCACAATCCCAAAGAGATTAGAGGTAACTGCAAGCCACTCTTGCCACAATATGTATAAGGCATCTGTTCGTAACGATCAGCTGCCGGCTGATAACTGAAAGAGTTTTCCATAAAGCAGAATGTTTATATTTTCCTTTCACAAAGAAAGGAAAAATATTCCAATTACGGCTTCAACCGGATATTAAAAAGAAGGCGGATCAGAACTGGAAATAGATAAACGGCTGAATCTCCGAACTCTTCATCTGAATAACAAGGTAAATCAAAGCTATCATCAACACTGCTTTTCCTACGAACGGTAGACGGATCACTCCCCGGCAAGCTGCATTTTCCCAGCTATCGGGAGCAAAATGAAGCAGGAAGCCGAGCAACATTAATGCGAATACTTTCCAATATCCTTCAAGTAACTGTGGGAACAGTTGCGGACGGAAAGTAGTGAATATCTGTCCCAGCATATCCATTGAGTTCTGAAAATCGGCATTACGGAAGAAAATCCAGCAGAAGCAGACAAAATGGAAAGTAATAACCACTCCGAATACACGCCGCCAACCATGACTTTGTTCTCCTTTCTTACGCCCGGTGATGGTCATCCACATTTTATGCAATGCTAAAGCAACTCCGTGGAAGGTTCCCCAAAGAACGAAGTTCCAAGATGCGCCATGCCATAATCCACCCAGAAACATGGTAATGATAAGATTCAGATATTGCCGGAACTTACCTTTTCGGTTTCCTCCTAAAGAAATATACAGATAATCCCGCAGCCAACTGGACAAAGAGATGTGCCAACGACGCCAGAATTCGGTAATGGAGGCAGACTTATAAGGAGAATTAAAGTTGAGATTAAAATGAAAGCCCAACAATAAAGCGATACCGATAGCCATGTCACTATATCCGGAAAAGTCGCAGTAAATCTGTAAAGCATAACCATACACTCCCATCAGATTCTCAACACCCGAATAGAGAGTAGGATTATCAAAAATACGTTCTACAAAGTTGATGCTGATATAGTCGGAGATAATGGCTTTCTTGAAAAGACCGGATACGATCAGGAAGATTCCGCGGCCGAACATCTCCTGCGAAACAAAGAGAGGTTTCCGGATTTGCGGGATAAAATCGCGGGCACGCACGATAGGTCCTGCCACCAACTGGGGGAAGAAAGATACGTAGAAAGCATAGTCCAAAAGATTCGTCAATGGCTTTATGTCCCTCCGGTAAACGTCGATGGTGTAGCTTAGCGACTGGAAAGTAAAGAAAGAGATACCGACCGGCAGGAATATATCAAGGGCGGTAAACTCTCCTCCCATCAATGACGCTATCACTCCACCCAGGAAATTGGTATATTTGAAATAGACAAGAAGTCCCAGATTGATACTCAGACTCAAAACTACTAATCCTTTACGTTTCCAATACCCTTCTGCACGATCCATTAGCTGTGCAAGAAAGAAGTCGGCAACGGTGACTATAGCAAGCAGAAAGAAGTATGTGCCGCTACTCTTGTAGTAGAAATAATAGGAAAAGAGGGTGACAAACAAGATGCGGGCAGTGTATTTACGTTGTAACAACACATACACTACCATGAAAGCAGCGAACAGCCAAAGGAAGATACCGCTGCTGAATATCATCGGGGCTTGCGGATCGTAGGTAAGTACCTCTTTTAGTCTACTGAAATCTATATCAATGGGAAACATAGTCATTATATGCTTGTATAAGTGCTTGGTATAATAAATTTCCTTGCAGGATGTATCCTTCAGGTAAATAATGTACATGATCGGGACGCATCAGGTTTGCCTCCGTCCAGTTGGTGCAGGCACGACGCTTCCCTCCGACTACATCATACATATCCCACACGAGCAGGCGATGGTCTTTGGCATAACGGCGGATAGTTTCCGCTGCTGTTGCCGTACGGGGATTGATGGCATACGTGCGTCTACGCCTCCGTTGCCGGAAACTTTCATAGGAACCGGGAGGGGTAGTCAGAAGAATGGGGATGTTAGGAAGACTGTCGCGCAACAGTTTCACAAGTTCATCCATCTGATTGTAGTGCACATTTATATTATAACGCCGGTTATGGCTTTCATTGGTTCCGAAAGAGAGAATCAGCAATTCGGGTTTCAAGGCAGCGATTTCGGTAATACGATCCGGATGGGTAAATGTTAGGCAAGTAGCTCCGTTGACGCCTTTATCAATATAAGAAATGGCACCAAAGGTTTCTGCCAAACGGGCACCGGTGGTTTGGGGATAGATATGTCCACGCACGTGGCTATCGCCAATATGAACGATGCGGACTGTATCTTCGGAGAGTCCGGCACGTACCTGGCGGAGATGTTCAAAGACGGGAGCCAGCAGAGCAATGCTGTCAATAATCTCATTCCGTCCGGTTTCGCGAAAAGCAGCAGGGAAGGCTACTTGTACGTTGATCGTATCATTCGCCCAGTTCATTTCCCGTAAAGGCTTTATCCGCTTTGCAGTCTTTCCCAATGGAGAGCATACAGGCATACGGTCTTGCGCGATTGTTTCTGTAAGAAAACAAGGGACACTCAACATACCGGCGAGAATGAGAATAAAGATGGACAGCAGGTTACTCTTTCTCATAAGCACGCCTCCTGTCGTATTGTTCCTTACCATAGATCATGGTTTCATAAAGCAATCCAGCCAAATGCTTACCGCCACGGAAGTTTATATGCGTATAATCGTAGTTTGCCATAGAGGGTTTGGCATGGACGAGTTTTGCCATACTGCCTTCTCCGCCCATTGCTTCAAACATATTCCAGAATGCAATACCGCTTTCAGCAGCAATGTTCTGCTGATAACGAATCAGATTCTTAACACCGGGCATGGTACGGAGTTCGCCGTTTTCGTTCTTATAATCACGGTCGCCAACGCTCAATAACAGAATTCCGGCTTGTGGGAAACATTCTTTCAGATGCTCGATAGCTGTAATCAATCCTTTCTGGTAATTATCATAATTGCGTCCCCGTTCGGTAGCTACATTCAATCCATATTCGAGGATAATCAGGTCGTAAGGACGCTGGCGGTTAAACTGCTTCAACGTTTGTACCGGAATACCGCGCAGGGAAAGACCGGAACTGCCACGCAACGAGAAGTTATCGAGAATGATTCCTTTCTTTCCATCCATTGCCAAGCCATAGAACAGGGCAGAGTCCGCACGATCTACTGTCCAACGGATAGAACCGATGCGTCCGTCCACCTGAACTTGTTGTAATCCATCAGAAGGGCCTAAAGAGTAATTCTTGCTTTCTCCTTTGTTCACACGGGCAGAAAGAAGAACGGAATCTTTATTATAGAAGAAGATAGAAGCACGTTGGCAAGTATCGAGCAGGGAGGCGTATTTATTTTGTCCGCGTAGTTCTACATAAGCTCCGTTCCGGGGGACAAAATAGTGTCCGGAAATGCCTTGTTTCTTCTTATCGAAATAGATACTGTCTGTTACTGCATGGCTGGACCATCCGCCAAATGTATGCCGTACCGTAGGACGGTAACCGCTTGTCATGGAAGTGATGGTAACAAAACCTACACCACAACCGCCGAATTGTTTCTGAAGCATTTCGCGCAAGTCGGCTGTAAATATATCCGCTTCGATAAAAGAGTCTCCGAATACGGCAATGCGTACCTGTTTGTCATCAGAGTCATCTGAATCACTGGAAGAGATACGATTGAGTGCTTCATAAAAAGGAGCCATCCCCCGGAGAGTGGAATCACTGTAATCTTCAATGCAAGTCATACCTGCACGACAAGTATCTACAAAGACCGGCTTTACAACTGGAGGCAAAGGGATACTGTCCGAATCAGCTGTGGCAATCTCCGATTCCGGATAACGAAGGTCGCTCAAAAGGTCTACACGCCTCATCGTGTGCCCGTCAATGGTCAGTACCGGAAGCCAATGAAGCCCGAGTAAGGCTGCAAATACAATCAGTACGAACCACAACGAATATTTCAAATAATTCTTTATTATCTCCATAATGTTTCTAAAATCCCAAACGACCGCAAAGATAGACAAAAGCCACAAAAAGAAAGGAGAATCTACATTATTTATTAGATTCTCCTTTCCTTTTTATCTATCTACCGGATCACATTTAAATGGTCCGTTCAATGTTCCACACAAATGCACGCAAACCTAATTGTTCCGTCTGCAAATCCATTTTATGCAAGGTGTCGAGCAATGAATCGACTTTGTTATCTTCTACCACTGTCAGGATAGCCGAGCACATACTTGGCCAGGCATGGCTTCCGAAATGCGGATCGCCTGTTTTCGAACCACGTCCCTGTACTTTTTCAAGGTATGTAAAGCCACGACAACCCAAACGGTCGAGCAACGCCATGATTCGTTCGTAATAAGCCTGGTCGAATGTTATCAATACTGATTTCATATTTCTTTTCTGTTATTTCTTAATAATGTTATCTTTATTCGCCTGGAAATAAACGTCCAATTCACGTTGACGGCGGAGTTTACGACGACGGTTCTTGATACCAGTTCCCGCGAATACACAATATAGAGTAGGAATCAAAATCAATGTCAAAACAGTAGATATCGTCAAACCACCGATTACGGCAATTGCCATCGGACTCCACATTTCCGAACCTTGACCGCCACCGATAGCCATCGGAATCATACCGAGAACGGTAGTAGCGGTGGTCATCAGTACCGGACGAAGACGGCTCTTACCTGCTGTTACCACAGAGTTCAAAACAGCCAATCCACGTTCTCGACAAAGGGTAATGTAGTCAATAAGCACAATACCGTTCTTCACCACAATACCAATCAACATGATACCTCCCAATAAACTCATGACACTCAATGTGCTGTTCGTAAAGAATAGTGCCATCAAGACACCACTAAACGCAAACGGCAGGGAGAACATGATGATAAACGGATAAGTCAGTGACTCGAACTGCGCTGCCATCACGATAAATACCAGAACAACAATCAGGATGGCAAGTGTTCCCAAATCGCGGAATGAATCCTGCTGATCTTCGTACGAACCGGAAATCTGGATGGTGACTTCTCCCGGAAGATCCATTTTATCTATCACCTTATTTCCGGCAGCCACTACGTCGCCCAGCGGAGCTCCGGAGATTACAGCGGAAACGGTCACGATACGTTCGCGGTCTTTACGTTCGATGGTAGGAGGTGCAAAACGTTCGACTACCTTTCCGACGTCTTTCACACGAACGGATTGTCCCTGTGCATTGTAAATGAGGATATTTTCGAGACTCTCCAGGCTTGTACGGTATTCAGGTGCGTAACGCACTTTGATATCATATTCATCTCCGTCCTCACGATATTTAGATGCTACCGCACCATTGACACGGTTACGCAGATAGTTACCAGCAGTTGAAAGATTCAAGCCATGCATCGCCAGTTTTTCACGGTCGAAGTCTACCTGGTATTCCGGTTGGTAGTCACTACGGCTGATATTTACCTCGGTCACGCCTTTTACTTTCAATAATTCACGTTTCAGACGGGCTGCTACGCTATCGGTTACTGTCATATCGTATCCGTAAACCTCAAAGTCGGCACTTGCCTGCGCGGACATACCCGTGTTACTACCTCCGAGGATTACCTGTGCTTTACTGAATTCCGGATAGGCTTTCAAATCTTCACGCATCTCATCACAGACTGCTTCCAAAGTGATGTCACGATCACCCGGGTCTACCAAACTGATGTTGAACGAGATTATATGTGAGCCATTGTCCTGCATGGATGCCCAAGTGTTGTCAGAATCAGCCTGACCGACTGTATAGTTACAGACTTTCATTATGTCTTTATACTTCGTCAGCCATTGGTTGGTTAACTTCTGAGATAATTCCTGCGCTATCTCTTTTCGTGTACCGATTGGAAGTTCCAACTGTACGGCAATACGGGCATTATCCTGTGCCGGGAAGAACTCCGTACCGATGCCCTTTGCACACAGCAAACTGACAACGAAGAAAGCAATACATCCCACAATCACAATCGGACGATGACGTACAGCCCAGTTCAACATCTTCGCATACCAAGTATCAAGTCCGTCGAGCGCTTTCTCAATCGGAGTAAAGAAGAGCTTGAACATTTTCGATGGTTTCTTCTGCAAGCGAAGTAACTGAGAACAGAGCATCGGAGTCAAAGATAGTGCGGCGACCGTAGAAATAAACATGATGGCACACATCATCCAACCCAACTGTTTGAAAAGCACACCGGACATACCGCTTACCATCGTCAACGGGAAGAACACGGCAATCATGGTCAACGTAGAAGCAATTACAGAGATTGCCACCTCATTTGTTCCGTGCACGGCTGCCTGTTTCGGATCGGAGCCACGCTCGATATGGGTCGTTACGTTTTCAAGTACCACAATCGCATCATCCACCACCATACCGATAGCAATAGAAAGTGACGAAAGCGAAATAATATTAATCGTATTTCCACTAATCGCCAAGTAAATGAACGAAGCAATCAACGAAAGCGGAATAGTGATACAGATAATCAGCGTCGCACGCCAACGTCCCAGGAAGAGGAACACGACGATGACAACAAAGAGCAAGGCATAAACAACGGTTTCCGTCAAACTGTCGATGGTGTTCAAAATGTTGTCCGAGGTATCGACAATGACACCAATCTTCACGTCGCTCGGCAGGTTCTTTTGAAGCCTCGGCAGCGCGTCGGCCACTTTCTTGGAGATTTCTACCGAATTGGCTCCCGACTGTTTCTGAACTACAATCATAGCACCTTGCACACCATTATTATAGGTTTCCTGTGCACGTTCTTCCACGGTATCGACAATACGGGCTACATCACGCAAAAAGACATTCGCCCCATTGTGTGTACCCACCACTACATCTGCCAACTGACGGGAATCATCAAACTCACCTTCTACACGCAGTGCATAGGTTTCGCTACCAATATCGAAGTTACCACCGGGAATGTTCTTATTCTCGGCTCCGATAATGGAGCTGATTGTTTCAATAGTCAGGTGATAGGCTTCCAGTTTGTTGGGGTCGCAATATACCTGAATCTCACGTTGCGGTGCACCACTGATGGAGACGGTTCCGACTCCCGGAATACGTGCCAGCGGATTTACCACACGGTCGTCCAATATCTTATAAAGCGCTGACTGACTCTCATTGGCCTGTACGGAAAGCAACACGATCGGAATCATGTCCGTACTAAATTTGAAGATGATCGGATTCTCGACATCATCGGGAAGCTGTGAGCTTACCATGTCGAGTTTATCGCGCACATCATTGGTGAGAACGTCAATATCGTTACCAAACTCGAACTCCAATGTAATTAATGACATATTCTCGGAAGAACGGGAGGTGATATGTTTCAGGTTGCTCACCGCATTCAACGTATTTTCGAGCGGGCGAGTCACATTATTTTCTATATCCGAAGCACTTGCTCCGGGATAAGCGGTCATTACCATGATTGTATTCGTGTCAATGTCCGGATACAAGTCGATAGGTAACTTGGACAAAGAGAAAAGACCAAAAATCACCACTGCCAGAAAGCAGAGGGAGGTCATAATCGGTTTCTTAACCGCACCTTCGTATAAACTCATGTTGTTTTATTTAAAAGCCTCTCCCCGCTCCTCTCCCAAGAAGAGGAAGCCGGAAGATCGTTTTGAAATCAGGTTAATTAATAAAAGCATTGGGAGAAAGGTACTGTACATCTCTCATTTGGAAGAAAGTTGAGAAGAGGCTTCCACCTCTACTTCCATACCGTTCACCAAACGTGACTGTCCGGCAACTACAACCTGTGAGTTATCGGGCACACCGGATTTCAACTCGTACTCCGTACCCATGCGTCTACCCAGTTCAACCTTATTATAAGATACTTTACCGTCTTTATAAACGAATACATAACGGTCGCCGGAACCTGCCTGCTTAACGATAGCCAAATCAGGAACAACTACGTTTTCTGCTGTACCGAAGTTCAATGTCGCACGGGCAAACATTCCCGGACGCACACGCTGGTCTTTATTATCCAGTCTGATCTCCACCTGGAATGTACGGGTAGTAGCATCTATGGTAGGGTAAATCAGGTTGATGGTTCCTGTAAAGACTTCATCACCATATACATCGAGTTTCACGTCGACAGGAGTACCTTTTTTCACTTTCGTGAAGTAGGTTTCAGACACGTTAATCAGGAGTTTCACGGGAGTGATCTGTTCTACTACCAGAACCGGTTCTCCACCACTGTACATATCGCCATTATCATAGTTGCGCGCAGTGACTACACCATTGATAGGGCTTTGCAAAGAGGTATTCTCCAGCAGATTCTTATAAGCGGTTTTCTTCACATCGAGTTGCATCTTCGAAGCATCCCACTCTGATTTGGACGCACCGCCCACTTTATATAATTCGTCGATACGGTTGAATTCTATTTCCTGATTATCTAGTTGCAGCTTCGTCTGTTTCAGGTTGGCTGCATCCATCTGCACAAGTTTCTGTCCTTTGGATACGCGGTCGCCCACTTCTACGAAAATCTGATCGATACGTACGGGAGACGAAGGCGCAATATTATTCTTTACTTCGGCTTCCACCGTTGCTGTGTAATCCTGTATTTGATCTACGGGGCGGGCTTTTACGTCTGCCAGCTTCACAATAGGCTTTGCGTCCACATGTTCCGCAGCAGCTTTGTCTTTTCCACCTGTACATGAGCCCATAAACACAGTTAACAGCAGGGCTACCAATTGGATACTTCTTTTCATATTCCTTACTTGTAATTTTTTAGTTGTCTATCTTTATTCTTTTCCCAGAACCTGATCGAGGTCTGCCTTAGCAACCAGGTAATCGTATATGGACTGATTGTAGGTGAGTTGCGCCTGTGTCAGTGACACTTGGGAACTGTTCAGTTCGAGCACCGTGCCCTTACCTACATCATAACGTTTTTCGGCAATCACCACCGCTTTCTTTGCCTGCATCACATTTTCCTTGTTGCTGACTACCTGCTCTGTGCTGGCACTCATATTATTGCGACAACTGACAATCTGCATATTCAACTGTCTTTCCGTATCGATACGATTCCAATCGAGCTGGCGCATCTGGATACGGGCAGATTTCACTTTCGTAAAATTGCTTGCCTTATATAAAGGTATGCTGATATTGAACATCAGGCTGGAACTGTTGCTCCAGTTATAATCGAAGAAATTGATATTCGGATTATACAATGACTGATATTGATAGGAGAAGCTCATGGAAAGAGTCGGCATAAAGTTCGTCTTTAAAGACTTTACATTCTTTTCGAGCAACTTCATGTTCAAGTCCAACTGCTTCATGGTGGTATTGTTGTTCAGATTCACATTCTCTTCTTTCAACTGATTGGCAAACATGGTCGTCTCATAGTTGGTCAGATTATCATTAATCTTTATCTCCACATCGGCAGTGATGCCCATCAGAACTTTTAACTGTAATTTAGCCAAAGTCACCGCATTGGCTGCCGCAATCAGGTTCGGCTTAATGCTGCGCATCTGTACTTCCGCACTGATCTTGTCATATTCGCTCACAGTTCCCTGCTGATATTTGGCATTCACTACATTGTAATTATCTTCTGCCAGTTTATAGCTGCCTTGAAGCACTTCATAGCTATCCTGTGCAAGCATTAACTGATAATAAGCCTTGCTTACCTGATTCACCAGATCCAGTTTGGAAGCACGTGACTTCTCTACTGCCAGTTCAATATCCGTCTTTGTCATCGACATAGCACGGTAAACACCCGGCACAAAGAGTGGCAGGTTAATACTCAACCCGGCATTGGCGGTGTTCGAACCGTCTTGCCCCATCTTGAACGACATATCGTTCAATTTCATTTCAGCCGCTTTAATTGTATGGTCTAAGGAACCGGCAATGCTGGCCTCCGGCAACAGACTTTGCCAGGCTTCCTTGCTGGCAACTCTCTTTAAGGCGATTTCTTCCGCTGCCACTTTCATTGTCGGATTCTCATCCAATGCAATTTCCAAGGCTTTGTCTAAGGTTAAGGTTAGGGTATTCTTCTCCGTCTGCGTGTCCTGCGCCTTTGCAAAACCAAATGCACAGAATGCCACAGCTACCAGAAGGATCTTCCGACCTGTCAATCTTTTCATCTTGTTCATAAACTGAATTTCTAATTTAATCTTAATTGTTTGTCAATAGAACCTCACTTTTACTCTAGTCTTCGATGCGGTTCTTGCGATATTCTTGTATAAAGTCTTCCAGTACCCTTGCTCCTTTTTCGGTGGAGATACCGCGTATATAAGTAAACATGATGGATTCGTACACTTCAATGAAAGGGTATTCATTACAGATGTCCGTATTCAAAAGCACATCAAATTGCTCACGTACCAGCAAATTGACAATAGCGAAGTTTACATCCGAACGAAAGATGCCCTGCTCTACTCCTGTTTTGAAGAAGGACATGGTTTTCATCGAATCGCTGTCCTGCCGATTCTTCATCATCTCATATACTTTGGGATATTTCTTAATGTCTTCAAAAAAGCGTTTGTTCGTCTGATGAAACATCTCAATGCTTTTCTGAAAGACTGCAAGTATCACTTCCAACACATTGTGCGACTGTTCAAAGACTTTCTGCAAATACTTGTCTCTGTCTGCCTGTGCCTTCAGTATGCATTCTTTCAACAACGATTCTTTATCCGAAAAGACTTCGTAGAGCGTACGTTTGGAAATTCCTAATGCTGCTGCAATGTCATCCATTGTAATACTCTTGATGCCTTTTGAAGTAAAAGCTTCTGTTGCCGCCGTTATGATCCGTTCTCTTAACTCTACCCGTTGGGAAGCGTCCTTTCCATGCTCTGTCATCATCCGTTTTTCTATTTTATTAAAATGCAGTTTTCGTTTTCTCTTCATTTCCAAAGGAAAAACGGAACAAAGATATATAGAAAACTCAATTAACAAATTAAGTTTCCAGCTATTTATAGTCCATTTGGGATTTATTATCATTCAATAGAGTGAAATGAAAACAAGTGTTAATAGGAAATTTGGAACAAACACAAAGGAAAGGTAAAAGGAGGGAATATAGGAAGTAAAGTTTTATCGCTAATAGAAGAGATGGGAGCCAATAAATGCCGGATAAATATCGATAAGAATCGACACTTACCCGGCAATAACAGTCACCATTATTAACGAAAAGCAAAAAAGGGTCAATTTATTGTCAGTATTCAATCTGTGTCCTCTTCAGGAAGGCGACTGTTTTATGTATTTCCTTGTACATCACAATGTCATCTTTTACAAAAGGCACTTCTTTCCGATAGGCATGGAGGAAACGCTCAAGAACGGGAGAGGTTTTCTGCGGGCGGCGGAAGTCGATGCCTTGTGCGGCGTTCATCAGTTCGATGGCAAGGATATGTTCCAGGTTGTCCATCACTTTATAGAGTTTGGTGGCGGCATTGGCACCCATGCTTACATGGTCTTCCTGTCCGTTGGAGGAGACTATGGAATCGCTAGAAGCTGCATAGCAGTACATTTTATTCTGGCTGACCATGGAGGCGGCGGCATACTGGGGAATCATGAAGCCGGAGTTCAGACCGGGGTTGGCTACGAGAAATTCAGGTAGTCCACGGAGTCCCATAATCAGTTGGGAGACACGGCGTTCGGAGATATTTCCCAATTCGGCCAGGGCGATGGCGAGGAAGTCATAAGAGATGGCAAGCGGTTGCCCGTGAAAGTTTCCACCGGAGATGATCCGGTCTTCATCGGGGAAGATGGTGGGGTTGTCCGTGACGGAATTGATTTCGGTCAGCAGTACGGAGGCAACGTAGCGGATGGCATCTTTGGTGGCGCCATGTACTTGTGGGATGCAGCGGAAGGAATAGGGATCTTGCACATGTTCCTTGTGGCGTTCGATTAGTTCGCTGCCTGCCAGTAGTTTGCGGAAGGCTTCGCCTGTCTCAATCTGTCCCTGATGGGGACGGATTTGCTGGATGCAGTCTATAAACGGGTCGATACGGCCGTCAAAGGCTTCGAGGGAAAGGGCGGCTATCAGGTCGGCCTTTTTCGAGAGGCGAAAGGCTTTGAGCATAGCAAACACACCGTTGGCACTCATAAATTGGGTGCCGTTCAGCAGGGCTAGTCCTTCTTTGCTCATTAGTTTGACCGGTTCCCAGCCAAACTCGTCGAGTACGCTGATGGCTTCGCACTTTTTTCCTTTATAGTAAACATCACCGACACCTATCAGAGGAAGGAAAAGATTGGCGAGCGGTGCCAGGTCGCCGGAGGCTCCAAGGGAACCGCGGTCGTAGACAATTGGCATGACGTCATTATTGAAAAAATCGAGGATGCGTTGCACGGTGATAACTTGTACGCCGCTATGTCCCAATGAGAGGGCGTGGGCTTTGAGAAGCATCATCAGTTTGATGATGACGGGGCGGATTTCTTCGCCTACGCTGCAAGCATGGCTTTTTATCAAGTTCTCCTGGAGGGTTCCCAGTTCATCGGGAGATATATTTTTAGTGCATAGAGAGCCGAAACCTGTTGTTATGCCGTATAATGGTTCTTCGGAAGAAGCTATTTTTTGGTCGAGGTAGTCACGGCATTTCTGGATGCGTAACTTGGCTTCGGGGGCTAGTTCCAGTTTCAGGTTTTCGTTTATAATTCGTTCGATGATTTCGAAGGTCAGTGCTCCGGAACCGATATGGTATACATTCTTACTCATACGCGCAGGTCTTGATTTACGGCATCCAACAATTCTTTTTCTCTCTGACAGGCGGTTTGCTCGATGGCATCGGCTTCGGTTTGCAGCTGGAGGACAAAATCTCTGTCTTTGAGCGAACCGAGGTTAATACGAACATTCAGCAAGGCTCCCAATACGGCGGAACGGGCAGACATCATGGCTACACAGGCGTCTGTGACGGCATTACGGTTACCCAAACGGGCAACATCTGCTATGACGGACATCATATCCAGTGCTTTGCGGGCTACTTCTAACGGGACGAGGGCAGCTTGTTTGGTTGCTTCCTGAATGGCGGCACTTCGGACAGCTTTCTCTTCGTCGGTTGTTTTAGGAAGTTTGAAGCAGGCAAAGACTTCGTTGTAGGCAGCGGAATCTTTATCAATAAGTGCAATAAATTCGTCCAGTAAGCGGAGTGTGATTGTTTGTGCGTGTTGCATTACTTCTTCACTGGCTTCGTATCCTTTTTTTCCTACGGTGAGCCGTGCCACCATCGTGGAAAGCGCGGAAGCCAGTGCTCCATTCAAAGCGGCAATACTGCCACCACCGGGCACAGGGTCACTGCAAGCTACTTTATCTAAGAAATCTTTTACGGTTAAATCTGCTAACATGGTATTCAGTTTTAAGTGATTAATGAATGAGTGGGGTAACTATTAAGCGACGGGATATAACATGCCGCCTTTAATAGTCATGATTACACAGTTCATGCCTATATAATAAGGTAGAATATGATAGTTGTCGGAATTGAGAATGATGAAATCGCCTTGTTTGCCAACTTCGATACTTCCAATACGGTCGGCTCGTTGAAGGGCGGCGGCTCCGTTCAGGGTCAGGGCGGTGATGGTTTCTTCGATGCTCATTTGCATATAGATGCAGGCCAAAGCAATGGTCAGCGGGATGGAACCGGAGAAACAACTGCCGGGATTCAGGTCGGTAGCGAGTGCCACAGCACAACCGGCGTCAATCATTTCACGACCTCGTGCGTAGGGTTCTTTCAGGGCAAAAGCTGTCAAAGGCAACAGGGTAGCCACAACTCCGGCATCAGCCATTGCACGGATGCCGGCATCGGAAGCATGCAGGAGGTGGTCAGCAGATAGTGCTCCCAGTTCGGCTGCCAGTTCGGCCCCACCGAGGGAGACGATTTCATCAGCATGGAGTTTCAATATGAAACCGTGCTCCTTGGCTGCCTGAAGCAGGCGACGGGATTGTTCGATAGAAAAAACACCTTGTTCGCAAAAGACATCACAACATTCTGCCCACTTACCGGAATGGATAAGGGGAAGCATTTCACGAATCAGGAAGTCGATGTATTCGTCGCTTCTCCCTGCATATTCTTCGGGAAGGGCATGGGCGCCGAGGAAAGTGGAGACTATATCGACGCGTTTATGCTCAGCGTTATTCAGGCTGCGCATTACTTTTAGTTGTAGTAATTCTGTGTCCCGGTCCAGGCCATAGCCACTTTTACCTTCTACGGTGGTTACTCCCATAGTACTCATCTTCTTCAGGAAGCTTTCGGCGGCTGAACGAAGTTTAAGGTAGTTCATTTGCCGGGTGGCTTTTACGGTACTTGCAATTCCCCCTCCCCGCTCCATGATTGACATATAGCTTTCGCCTTTCAGACGCCAGGAGAATTCTTCGGAACGTTCTCCACCAAATACAAAATGGGTATGGGAATCGACGAAACCGGGTAAAAGGCAATGTCCGCGAGCGTTATAATGCCAATAGTGCTGGTAGTAACCATCCCGGTCTTCACCACGGTTTTCACCAACGTAAGTAATGATTCCTTTGGTCACTTCCACGGTTCCGTTTTCTATGATTTGCAGTTGAGACATTTCCTCTCCTTTACGGGCGGAAAAGCCGATGGGGGTTACGATACGGGCGTTAAATATGATTAGGTTTTCACTCATAAATAGTTCATCATAATTAGTTCATATAATAAATGGAGATATGAATAGCACGTTTTTTAGAATGATGTTTGCCATAAAGCAATTGTGATTCATTTTATTTTCTTATTGACTATTCCATGATACGAGCTTCGAGAACTTGCTGCATGGTAAAGTTTTCGAGTCCGAGATAGTAGGAAGCGGTATCAATCAAAGCTTCCATCGGTACAAGGCCGATTATTTCGCTACCTACAATCGTAACACCGTAACGACGGGCTTCGATACGTACTAATTCGAAGGCACGGTAAAGTGCGGTACGGGTATAGTCGGTCATGTTAATGGATACTTGGGTAATGTTTCGCTCTTTCAGTTCCACCCCCATTGCTTTTACATAACGAAGTCCTCCATTGATATGGCGGATACTTTTCGCAATCTTAGTGGCTATCTCCAGATTATCTGTACTTAGATTAATATTGTAGGCTACGAGTGGCATACGGGCTCCGATTGCTACGGTACCTGCGGTCGGATGTCGTTCAGCAGGTCCGAAGTCAGGTTGCCATTCGGGTAGTTTGATCTTTTCGGCCATTCCTTCAAATTCACCTTTACGAACGGAGGCGAGATTTTCCCGATGTGGCGCAGTAGCGGACTTTTCATACAGGAAGACGGGAAGATTATATAGCTCCGCAACTTTCGCTGCTACTTTTTTAGAGAGTTCGATGGCTTCTTCCATACTGGTATTCTTAATCGGGATGAAAGGGATCACATCTACCGCTCCCATACGAGGATGTTGCCCGGTGTGCTGATTCAGGTCGATCAAACAGACAGCTGCACCGACGGCTTCAACTATTGCTTCATACAGTGCTTCCGGTTCTCCCACAAGTGTGACGACCAGACGATTATGGTCTTCATCATTACTATAATCAAGCAGTTTTACTCCGGCTTTAGCACGGAAAGGGGCTACTATCTGATCTATTTTCTCCAAATCACGTCCCTCGCTAAAATTGGGGACGCATTCAATAATCTTATTCCAACTCATACCAAATATCTATTATTATAGAGGTTATACTTTACTGAATAACTATATGTTTTACATCAAATAGCCACATGGTTTATTCAAAATAACCGCATGTTTAAACTGTTCCATATATTGTGGGAATTTACTCCCTCATATTATGGGAATGTTTTCTCTTATATTGTGAGACTACTTTCCCACAATAGATGTAACCATCTTCTTTATTAATTCTTCGTCCGCCACATACGGCATTGTTATCTGATAATCTCCAGCATGGGACTCATTAAATGCCTCACTCGTTTCCATCGCATGCGGATTACGCGCCCACGAACGGCGGGCTACTCCTCCCATTACGTCCCAAAGCATTGCCGAACGAAGTATTTCATCTACCCGTTCGCTACCGTCGCATACCATACCAAAACCGCCATTGATTGCTTTACCAATGCCGACGCCACCTCCATTGTGTAAGGCTACCAGACTCATTCCACGGGCACAATTTCCGGCAAAACATTGCACAGCCATATCTGCCATCACATTACTTCCGTCTTTGATATTCGACGTCTCCCGGAAAGGAGAATCCGTACCGCTTACGTCGTGATGGTCTCGTCCCAGCATAATAGGGCCTACTTCACCCCGGCGAACCATCTCATTGAAATGGAGGGCTATCTTCATTCTTCCAACTGCATCCTGATAAAGAATACGTGCCTGTGTACCCACCACGAGTTGATTCTTTTCTGCATCCCGTATCCAATTATAGTTGTCCAGATCCTGACCGCGCCGATTGACGTCAATACACTCCATAGCCGCATGGTCTGTTTTTATCAGATCTTCGTGTTTACCACTCAAGCAGACCCACCTGAACGGACCGTAGCCGTAATCAAAGAGTTGGGGTCCCATAATATCTTCGACATAACTCGGCCAGATAAATCCGTCTTTTTCATCAACACCATTATAGGAGATTTCTTTTACTCCGGCATCGTATATGGCTTTCATGAAAGAGTTTCCATAATCAAAAAAATAAGTTCCGCGGGCTACCAATTTCTTGATGACCTCGAAATGACGGTGCAAAGATATGTCTACCAAGTGACGGAATTCCTCCGGCGATTCGTGAAGAAGGCGTGTGCGTTCCTCGAAAGTCAGTCCGGCTGGGCAGTATCCACCTTCGTAAACGGCGTGACAGGAGGTTTGATCGGATAATAGTTCGATCAATATCTTTTCACGCTCGGCATACTCGAGCAGGTCTACTATATTTCCATGATAGGCAATGGAACAAGGTTCACGGCGTCGCATTGCTTCAGCTGCCATCCGGTATGCTTCTATGATATCTGCAGTCACACGCCCCACCCATCCCTGGCGGTAACGTGTTTCAATGCGTGAACGATCTACTTCGGCTATGATGGAGACTGCTCCTGCTATTTCGGCTGCTTTAGGTTGTGCACCACTCATTCCTCCCAAACCGGAAGAAATAAATAAGTGTCCCCGCAAATCTTGGTCTTGTGGAATGCCGAGTTTCAATCGTCCGGCATTCAGGAGGGTGTTGAAAGTGCCATGCACAATGCCTTGAGGACCGATATACATCCAGCCTCCGGCTGTCATCTGTCCGTAATTGGCAACTCCCATCTGGGTGGCAATATGCCAATCATGTTGATTGTCGAATTGTCCGATCATCATCGAATTGGTAATTATAACGCGGGGAGCATCGGGACGGGAGCGGAAAAGCCCCAATGGATGTCCGGATTCAATAACCAGTGTCTGTTCCTGGGTAAGTTCTTCCAGATATTGCTTAATCAGTCGATATTGCATCCAATTTTGGCAAACTTGCCCGGTTTCACCATAAGTAACAAGTTCGTAGGGATATAAGGCTATATCGAAGCAAAGGTTATTGTCAATCATTACCTGAAAGGCTTTGCCTTCAATACATTGCCCCTGATATTCATCAATCGGCTTTGCTTTCAAGTCTCCGGCAGGACGGAAACGGTATCCGTAAATCCGCCCGCGAGTGCGTAGTTCTTCCATAAATTCAGGAGCCAGTTGTTCGTGCCACTCGGAGGGAATATAACGCAAAGCGTTTTTTAAAGCTGTGATGGTCTGCGCCGGGGTAAGTGTATAACCACGGTCGGGAGCTCTCCGGATACCTTCTACAAAATCCGGATAAGGAGGTAGCGTGTTGCCAAGAGTTATTCTCATAATAAACAGAATTAAGGATTACAAACTGTAAGCAATACAGTCTTATAACTCTTCGCAATATAGAAAAAAAGAAGATAAAAGACAAGAGAAATAACAGATTTATTATCAGAAAGGCATTATTACATTTACTGCTTAATAGAATGGTAAGATACAGGCAATGTCAGGAGTCTCTTATGCTTTTATACAGATACAAATGCAGGTCTTTTATCCAAACGGATTAATAGGGCTTTTATTAAAATGGATAGCGGATTTTTCCATTAAATCAAAGCTATGAGTTCTGTGTTATTTGCATAATCCGCACCCTAATCATATCACTATGACCATGATTGTATTATGAACATACTCTTTCTCTGCTATACCAACAGAGATCGACAAAATTACTTTTTTTGTTTATTCCGCAACTCCAACAAATATTTAAAGGTATGCTTCGCCTCCTGACTATCATCTTTCAAATATGCCTGTTTCAGTTCCGGATAATTCTTCAATAATTGAAGCATTTTATCTTTTCCTAGAAAATCGACTTTTCCTGTTTCACCATTTAGCTCATAACAGACGCGTTTCGTAACCAAACTTGAAGCGGCAAGAGCATCGCCAATATTCCCTCCCAGTTTTACGTCATCCTCTTCTACAAAGTTTCCTCCGATAACCGAACCTAGAGGCATGGCACAAAAATAGATATTTTTACCCAATTGAACGGCAGGGGCATACCATGCTCCAAAGCGTAACTTTTTATAGCGCAACTTACGACAATTCAAATATAAATCTCCTTTTTCGTCACGCACGGCAAAACAACGCTTCTTCAAGCGTCGACACATCGACTCGTCATCACCGGCCGTTATCCGGTAATCAGCCCCTCCTGTCAATACAATCTGATTTCTGGAACGTTTTTCTACACGCAACACGGCTGTTGTATCACCATGTTGAGCCAGCAACTCTTTCAGGTTGGAATAAATAATATTCTGCGCAATTAACGGAAGGCTAATCACGCTTATCAGCAAACATAAGATACATCCTTTCTTCATAAGCATCCTCCTTTCCTGTCTAACGCCTTTTCGAGTGGAAAGTTATAAATTTTAGCGGATAAATGCAAGAATGAGGAAAGAAATATTGAAAAAAAGCCGCTACCAGGAAATGCCCCCTACTCTTATTAAACGGAAACAGAACTTATATACCCCATTCCTTACAGCTAGTAAAGGCATTATCCAGACAAGTCATAATATGAGCTTGTTATTCCTTTCTATCTTCCGTTAATAAACAGTAAATCTGCTCTCGACAAAAACAAGCTCTTATCCCGACCGTCATGAATTATATTACCTTTGTGGAAAAGAATTAAATTTGTCATGGAAAAACAAGAACAGATCATTACTACATATCAGCAAATCATTCAGAAAACAGAACTGGAGTTACAGAATGCACGGAAACGTATCTATTATATCAGTCTTCTCCGCCTGATCTTATTCGTAGGAGCTGTAGCAAATGTCATTATCTTTTGGTCTGATGGGTGGCTATGTCTCTCTGCTTTCGCTATCTTACCTTTTATCTTATTCATCTGGCTGGTAAAACGCCATAATTTCTGGTTCTACCGAAAAGACTTTCTGAAAAAGAAAATAGAAATCAATGAGCAGGAGCTACGTGCCATGCAATATGACTTTTCTGATTTTGATGATGGAAAAGAATTTGTTAATCCATCTCATCTCTACACTCTTGATTTAGACGTATTTGGCGAACATTCTCTTTTCCAATACATCAACCGCACTGCAACGCCTATTGGCAAACTGCATCTTGCAAACTGGTTCAATGCACATCTGGAAAACAAAGAAGCTATTGAACATCGCCAGGAAGCTATACATGAATTGTCCACAGACTTAGAATATCGCCAACAAATCCGCTTACTCGGCTTACTCTATAAAGGAAAACCTGCCGATACCACCGAAATCAAAGAATGGGCAAACAGTCCAAGTTATTATCGGAAGCGTACACTTCTACGCATCCTCCCGACAGCGGTAACGATCATTAATTTCTTATGTATAGGTCTAGCCATTTTAGGTATTATCTCGGCCAGTATTGCAGGAGGAGTGTTTGTTGGCTTTGTATTATTCAGCACTATTTTTTCTAAAGGAATCACTAAACTACAAACGACCTACGGAGAAAAGCTACAAATTCTTTCGACATACGCTGACCAGATTCTTCTCACTGAACAGAAAGAAATGCAAAGTCATATACTGCAAAAGTTAAAAACGGAACTTACAAGTCAGAATCAAACCGCTTCTCAAGCAGTACGCCAGCTTTCAAAACTGATGAACGCACTCGATCAACGAAGCAATCTGCTAATAAGCACGATACTCAATGGACTGATATTCTGGGAGCTGCGCCAAGTGATGCGAATCGAGAAGTGGAAAGAAATCCACGCATCTGACCTTCCCCGCTGGATAGAAACCATCGGAGAAATTGACGCTTATTGTTCTCTGGCAACATTCGCATATAATCATCCGGATTACATCTATCCTACCATTGCTGCTCAATCTTTCCATCTGCAGGCTGAAGCTTTGGGGCATCCTTTAATGGATCGCAACAAATGTGTACGCAACGGAATAGACATTGAAAGACGTCCTTTCTTTATTATTATCACAGGAGCCAATATGGCAGGAAAAAGCACGTATTTACGTACTGTAGGAGTGAACTATCTACTAGCATGTATAGGGGCTCCCGTTTGGGCAAAGCGGATGGAAATATATCCGGCTCGCCTCGTCACCAGCCTTCGGACCAGTGACTCCTTAGCCGACAACGAATCTTATTTCTTTGCCGAACTCAAGCGACTTAAATTAATCATAGACAAGCTTGAAGCAGGAGAAGAACTTTTCATCATCCTTGATGAAATATTGAAAGGTACAAACTCTATGGATAAACAGAAAGGTTCTTTCGCCCTCATCAAACAATTCATGCACATGAACACCAATGGCATCATCGCCACTCATGACTTGTTGCTAGGAACTTTAGTGGACTCTTTCCCACAAAATATCCGGAATTACTGTTTCGAAGCTGACATCACGAACAACGAACTCACCTTCTCTTACCAAATGAGAAACGGAGTTGCGCAAAATATGAATGCCTGCTTTTTAATGAAGAAAATGGGGATCGCCGTCATTAACGACTAATCCCCATCCTTGTATGAAAATCAAAGTTTTCTATTGCAGTAACATCCAAAACCGGCTTTATTTAGTAGCAGCAAACTGAATATAAAATTTCAAGCTACCTGTTTTAATGTGTCGGAAAAAACAAAGTTAAACAGGTTTTGTAGATATACTTTTACTGCATTTTACTTTTTGCCAGAAATGCTATTACCGCTGAAGCTTGTTCATCAGTGAAATACTGCACTGATGTTATTGGCTGATATGTATAAGGTATAAACTGGAATAACTGTACAGCTGCAAACTTTTTATCAGCAGAAAGTATCACATCCATACGTATATTACCACTAGCCTCACTCTTTATATTCGAACCTGCAGAGAATGAACCCGAATTCACAAGATTCCTCAAAGCATCCATGTGTTTCAAATCAAAGAATATACTATGCTCTTTAGCCACACTTTTGGTTGGCAAATAAATAACTTCTTTTGATTTCCAGAAGAGACGGAAAATCCCCATAAGGAATAAACCTGTTCCCAGAACCATCAAAGCCATACTAACCGTAGAAGACTTATCTTCCAATTCGAAAGTAGAAGCAAAAGCTAAAATACCGACCAATAACATTACAGAAGAAATTAAAACTCCTGAAACACTTGTACGTTTTGCGATATCGGGGTGTGAAGATGCGAAGATAGTAGCATCAATCGTTTGAATAGTTGCCATAATATTTAAAGTTTAAATTATTAGTAAAAATATAAAGATAAAAAGGATATAGTCACCGGTATTACAGAAGATACCAGTAACCACAAAATAAACAATACCAATAAATAGACTACTAAATAATTATACGCCTCAAAGTATATACATAGTATTCACTTGATGGCTGGCAATAATAGGAAGTTGTTGTACCATAAATCCGCCCCCAGTGTTGTGAAAGTGAGTTATCACGATCAGCACAACATTGTAGCGCATTTTTTAAAGAAAAGAAATATTCTCCAAGTTGCACACGTTGAATACGTGTTACAGATATCTGATGGCTTTGCAAGTTGTTCAATTCAGCCACTGGCTTACCAGGAAGATCCGGTGCGCTGATTTCCCCATGCTGTCTCATTGCATATGTAATAGCACGCTCCTGTTCATCCACCACTTTCGCAGTAGAAACATTGCCTGCTATGCTATGAAAAGCAACAGTCAGCAACAGAAACAATATTATCTTTACAAATTTTGCCATATTCACCTGCAAATATAACAGATTCTCTCTATGAAAAGTTCTATTAAGATATATTTTAATGTATCTTAGTATTAGTAAACGGCAGACAAACAAAAAAAGCTACCCCCACAGGTAGCCTTTTTTATATCTATAAGAATAACTGTAAAATTATTCAGCTGATTCAGCTTTTGGTTCTTCAGCCTTAGGAGCTTCAGTTGCAGGAACTTCAACAGCAGCAGGAGCAGCTTCAGCAGCTTTCTTCGAACGACGAGTACGAGTAGCTTTCTTAGCAACTTTTTCTTTAGCCATGTTTTCATTGTAGTCAACCAACTCGATGAAGCACATTTCTGCATTGTCACCCAAACGGTTACCAGTCTTGATAATACGAGTATAACCACCCGGACGATCAGCAATCTTAACAGAGATTTCTTTGAACAGCTCTGTTACTGCAATCTTATCTTGCAAGTTGCTAAATACAACACGACGAGAGTTCGTAGTATCTTCTTTAGACTTAGTAATCAAAGGCTCAACAAACTTTTTCAAAGCTTTCGCCTTTGCAACAGTCGTAGTGATTCTTTTGTGCTTGATCAAAGAGCAAGCCATGTTAGATAACATAGCGCTTCTATGAGAAGCAGTACGACCTAAATGATTGAATTTTTTATTATGTCTCATTTTTTATTCTTTATCTAATTTATATTTAGAAATGTCGGTTCCAAACGACAGATTCAGACTTTCCAGCAAATCATCAAGCTCGGTAAGCGATTTCTTTCCGAAGTTTCTGAATTTTAGCAGGTCAGTTTTGTTGAATTGTACCAAGTCGCCGAGAGTTTCTACGTCAGCAGCCTTCAAGCAATTGAGGGCACGAACTGACAAGTCCATATCAACGAGTTTAGTTTTCAACAGCTGACGCATGTGCAATACTTCTTCATCAAACTCTTCATTGCCATCAGTATCATTACTTTCAAGCGTGATCTTCTCGTCAGAGAACAACATGAAGTGATAAATCAGAATTTTTGCAGCTTCTTTCAGCGCTTCTTTCGGATGTATAGAACCGTCGGTACTAATTTCAAGTACTAGCTTTTCGTAGTCAGTCTTCTGTTCTACACGGAAGTTTTCTACAGCATACTTGACATTACGTATCGGTGTATAAATAGAGTCGATTGGAATTACATTAACATCCGTGCAATACTCGCGATTCTCATCAGCAGGTACATAACCACGGCCTTTGTTAATTGTAATATCAATCTGCATAGTTGACTTAGAATCTAAATGACAAATAACTAATTCCGGATTTAACACTTCAAATCCAGTCAAATACTTACCTATGTCACCTGCTTTAAATTCACTGGAATTCTCGACAGTGATGCTCACTTTTTCGCTCTCGAACTCTTCAACTACTTGCTTGAATCTCACTTGTTTCAGATTCAAGATAATGTTGGTAACATCCTCTTTTACTCCAGGTACACTAGAAAATTCATGCTCCACACCATCGATTCTGATAGTAGTGATAGCAAAACCCTCTAATGAAGAAAGAAGGATTCGGCGTAATGCATTACCTACAGTAATACCAAAACCCGGTTCCAACGGACGGAATTCGAATTTACCGAATCTGGAGTCCGCCTCCAACATTAATACTTTATCAGGTTTTTGAAATGCTAATATCGCCATGAAATTAATTATTATTTAGAATACAATTCAACGATCAAATGTTCTTTAATGTTCTCAGGAATGTCTGCTCTTTCAGGTATGTGCAACATTTTACCAACCTTAGAAGCTTCGTCCCATTCCAACCAAGCATACTTGCTATGATTGAAACCTGCAAGAGAATTAGCAATTACTTCCAAAGATTTAGATCTTTCACGAACACCAATCAATTGTCCTGGTTTTACTGCAAATGAAGGGATGTTTACCACTTCACCATCTACAGTAATGTGCTTGTGACTAACCAACTGACGAGCAGCAGCACGTGTAGGAGCAATTCCCAAACGGAATACTACGTTGTCAAGACGGCCTTCCAGCAATTGAAGGAGTACCTCACCGGTAATACCTTTAGCAGTAGCTGCTTTTTCAAACAAATTGCGGAATTGTTTTTCTAAAACTCCATAGGTGTATTTAGCTTTCTGCTTTTCACGAAGTTGCACACCATATTCAGAAGTTTTTCTTTTTCTTGAATTACCATGTTGTCCGGGAGGATAGTTCTTCTTTGACAAAACTTTGTCAGCTCCAAAGATTCCTTCACCGAATTTACGGGCGATTCTCGATTTTGGTCCAGTATATCTAGCCATTTCTTTTAAATATTTAATTGTTTATTCATGAACTTAATTTGTTGCAGCCGCGATTACAGAGAGAAATTAAATGTAATCCAAAAACAAAATCAAGATCATTGTGTAAGTTAAAGGTAAATTAAACTCTACGTCTTTTCGGAGGACGACAACCATTATGTGGAAGCGGAGTCACGTCAATGATTTCAGTAACTTCGATACCAGCACCGTGGATAGTTCTAATAGCAGACTCACGTCCGTTACCTGGACCCTTCACATATGCTTTTACCTTTCTCAGGCCAAGATCGAATGCAATCTTTGCACAATCCTGGGCAGCCATCTGCGCTGCATAAGGAGTATTCTTTTTAGAACCTCTAAATCCCATTTTACCAGCAGATGACCAAGAGATAATCTGCCCTTCACTGTTTGCAAGAGAAACAATAATATTGTTGAAAGATGAATGAACATGCAACTGTCCATTAGCGTCTACTTTCACATTTCTCTTTTTAGCTGCAACTGTTTTTTTTGCCATATCAACAATTATTATTTAGTAGCTTTTTTCTTATTAGCAACGGTTTTCTTTCTACCTTTACGAGTACGTGCATTGTTCTTAGTGCTCTGACCTCTAACAGGCAGACCAATACGGTGACGTACACCACGATAGCAACCAATATCCATTAATCGCTTAATGTTCAATTGGATTTCAGAACGAAGATCACCTTCCACTTTATACTCTGCACCGATAATCTCACGAATCTTAGCAGCTTGATCATCTGTCCAGTCTTTAACCTTCAGATCTTTATCTACACCAGCTTTATCTAAAATTTTTGCTGAACTACTGCGACCTATTCCATATACATAGGTCAACGCAATTTCACCTCTTTTGTTCTGAGGTAAATCTACACCAACTATTCTTATAGCCATATACTTAATTATTTTTTTTGCAAAAATAACAAATTATCCTTGACGTTGTTTATACTTAGGATTTTTCTTGTTAATAACATACAAACGGCCATTACGTCTAACGATCTTACATTCTGGCGTGCGTTTCTTTAATGATGCTCTTACTTTCATATCTTATTTTATTTATATCTAAACACAATTCTTCCTTTCGATAAGTCGTAAGGAGACATTTCGACTCTCACTTTATCTCCCGGCAAAATCTTGATGTAATGCATCCGCATCTTACCTGAAATATGTGCAGTAATCTCATGTCCGTTTTCTAATTCAACACGAAACATTGCATTTGACAATGCTTCAACTATAACTCCATCTTGTTCTATTGCAGATTGCTTTGCCATATTATATTGCTTTATCTCCTAAAACTTCTTCTATGAATTTGAATGAAGACAAAATATCAGCTTCACCAGCTCCAACAGCTATCGTATGTTCAAAATGTGCAGCACATTTACGATCTCTGGTCCTCACAGTCCATCCATCACGTTCCATAATCACTTGTCGATCTCCCAATGTTATCATCGGCTCTATCGCTATGCAAAGGCCTCTTTTCATCAAAGGTCCATATCCTCTTTTACCATAATTAGGCACTTGAGGATCTTCGTGCATCTCTTTACCAATGCCATGACCAACAAACTCACGCACTACACCATAAGAGTGAGACTCACAATATTGCTGAATAGCATACCCGATGTCTCCGATTCTTTTGCCTTGCACTGCGTTCTGAATGCCAATATATAACGCTTCTTTAGTTACCTTCAACAAGTTACGAATTTCTTCGTCCACCTCTCCTACACAAAAAGTATAAGCAGAATCACCACAAAAACCATTCATGTAAGTTCCGCAATCCACTGATACGATATCGCCATCTTTCAGTACAATATCCCCTGGGATTCCATGTACAACCTGCTCATTAACAGAAGTACAAAGAGATGCGGGAAATGGTTCTCCATATTGATTCGGAAATCCTTTGAAAGTTGGAGTTGCCCCATGATCTCTAATGAACTCTTCAGCAACCTTATCCAACTCACGTGTAGTTACACCAGGCTTCACCAGTTTGGCAACCTCTGCAAGAGTTTTACCAACAAGCAGGTTACTCTGACGGAGCAATTCTATTTCATCTTCTGTTTTAAGAAATATCATTTCTAATCTAAAGAATTAATATGCCGCTACACCAGCGCGTCCTTTAATACGACCAGACTTCAACAGACCATCATAGTGTCTCATCAACAAATGACTTTCAACCTGTTGCAGTGTATCAAGAACAACACCTACAAGAATTAACAAAGATGTACCGCCGAAAAATTGAGCAAATCCTGCTTGCACTCCGAATATACCGGCAAAAGCAGGCATAATAGCAACTAAAGCCAAGAAGAAAGAACCCGGCAAAGTAATACGAGACATTATATCATCAATATACTCTGCTGTTTTCTTTCCCGGTTTAATACCAGGGATGAAACCATTATTTCTCTTCATATCCTCAGCCATCTGAGTCGGATTAATTGTAATTGCAGTATAGAAATATGTAAATAATATAATCATTACCGCAAAAACAAAATTATACCAGAAACTTGTATGATCTGTAAACGCATGCAAGAAACCGCCCGCATCATTTACATTTGAAAAACCGATAAACGTAATTGGAATAAACATGATTGCCTGAGCAAAAATGATAGGCATAACACCAGCAGCATTCACTTTCAAAGGAATGTATTGTCTAGCACCACCATATTGCTTGTTACCAACAATTCTTTTTGCATACTGTACAGGAATCTTTCTTGTACCTTGTACCAAAAGAATAGCAGCACCAATCACTAATAACAAGAATACGATTTCAATTATAAACATGATCAAACCACCACTCTTATTTGCTACTCTGGATACAACTTCTTGCAACAAAGCATCAGGGAAACGAGCGATAATACCAATCAAGATGATAAATGAAATACCGTTACCAATACCTTTATCAGTAATTCTTTCACCAAGCCACAAAATAAACATACTACCTGCTGCCAAAATAATGGTAGAGGTAACCATAAACAGAGTCCAATCTAATGAAGCATTTAAGGAAGGGCCAGCCTGCATTTTAAGATTGAGCAAATAAGAAGGGGCCTGAACTAACAATATAGCAATCGTCAAATAACGAGTATATTGATTCATTTTTCTTCTGCCGCTCTCACCTTCGCGTTGCAGCTTCTGGAAATACGGCACAGCGATTCCCAACAACTGGATTACGATAGATGCAGAGATATAAGGCATGATTCCTAATGCAAAAATAGAGGCATTAGAAAATGCTCCTCCAGAGAACATATTTAACAAGGCTAAAAGGCCTTCACTTGTTTGTTCGTGCAATTTTGCCAGCATTGCCGGATTGATACCTGGTAATACGACATATGATCCGAAACGGTAAATTGCCACAAACAATATGGTGATGAGGATCCGCTGTCTCAGATCCTCAATCTTCCATATATTCTTTAATGTTTCAATAGCTTTTCTCATTGAATCAGAGTTTTACTACAGTTCCACCAGCAGCTTCAATAGCAGCAGTTGCAGTCTTAGAGAATGCATGAGCTTCTACTTCCAGCTTGTTAGTCAGAGTTCCGTTACCCAATACTTTTACCAACTGATTTGAAGATATAAATCCTGCTTCGATAAAGTCGTTTACACCAATTTTTGCCAAGCTCTTAGCTTCAGCAAGTTTCTGGATAGTATCCAGATTGATGGCTTTATATTCTACACGATTGATATTCTTGAAACCAAATTTAGGAACTCGACGTTGAAGAGGCATCTGACCACCTTCAAAACCGATCTTCTTAGAGTATCCAGATCTTGATTTAGCTCCCTTATGACCTCTTGTAGAAGTACCGCCTAAGCCAGAACCAGTTCCACGTCCAATTCTTTTTCTTGTCTTAGTAGATCCCTCTGCAGGTTTTAAATTACTTAAGTTCATATTGTAATTTCGTTTTATTATTCAACAAATAATTACTTAACAATGGCAACCAAGTGTTTTACTTTATCTACCATCCCAAGAATTGAAGGAGTACTTTCGTGTTCAACCACACGGTTCAGTTTACGAAGTCCCAGTGCATCGAGAGTTCTTTTCTGATCAGCTGGAGCACCAATTCTACTTTTAACTTGTTTAATCTTTATAGTTGACATATCTCCTCCTTATCCTCTAAATACTTTTTCAACACTAATACCTCTGTTCTGAGCAACCATTCTTGCATCACGCATTTCACTTAAAGCTTCGATTGTAGCTTTAACAAGGTTGTGCGGATTTGAAGAACCTTTAGATTTAGCCAAAACGTCAGTAACACCAACACTTTCCAATACAGCACGCATAGCACCACCAGCTACAACACCAGTTCCGTGAGATGCAGGTTTGATGAATACTTCAGCACCACCAAATCTAGCTGATTGTTCATGAGGAACAGTACCTTTCAAAATAGGCACTTTCACCAGGTTCTTTTTAGCTGATTCAACACCTTTAGCGATAGCAGCTGTTACTTCACCTGCTTTACCAAGTCCCCAACCAATGATACCTTCTTCGTTACCTACAACAACGATTGCAGAGAAACTAAAAGTTCTACCACCTTTGGTAACTTTAGTAACACGATTAATAGCAACTAATCTATCTTTCAGTTCTATATCGTTAGTAATCTTAACTCTATTATTAACTCCTGCCATAATGATTAAAATTTAAGTCCACCGTTACGAGCAGCATCAGCTACTTCTTTTACTCTCCCATGATACAAGTAACCATTACGGTCGAAAACAACAGTAGTTATACCTGCTTCCTGAGCCTTTTTAGCAATCATTTCACCCACTTTAGCAGCTTGTTCTTTTTTAGCAACTTTATCAGTCAAACCTAAAGAAGAAGCGGCAGCCAGTGTCTTACCAGAAAGATCATCGATAATCTGGACATAAATTTGCTTGTTACTTCTAAATACACTCATACGCGGACATTCAGTAGTACCTGAAATTTTGTTGCGTACTCTATATTTGATCTTAACTCGTCTTTCTATTTTTGTTGTCATAATAATCTAATTTTATATGAATTACTTAGCGCCGGCTGATTTACCAGACTTTCTACGAATTACTTCGCCAACAAACTTAATACCTTTACCCTTGTATGGTTCAGGCTTACGGAAAGAACGTATTTTAGAGCAAACTTGACCAAGCAATTGTTTGTCACACGATTCCAATATAATAAGAGGATTCTTATTTCTTTCAGACTTAGTTTCAACTTTTACCTCAGCAGGTAATTGAATGAAAATATTGTGTGTATAACCTAAAGCAAGCTCAATGATGTTACCTTGGTTAGAAGCACGATAACCTACACCAACAAGTTCCAGTTCCTTCTTGTATCCTTCAGATACGCCCACAACCATGTTGTGAACCAAAGAACGATACAAACCGTGGAAAGCATGTTTTTGCTTTGGGTTATCAAGCATTTCTTTATCGTTTTCTGTTAAAGTTACGTGTCCGTCTTCAATGGCAACATTGATAGCAGGATTCACATATTGGCTCATTTCGCCTTTGGGTCCCTTTACGGTAACCACATTATCCTTCAGAGTGACTGTCACTCCAGCAGGGATACTAATGGGTAATTTTCCTATTCTTGACATTCTAATTCCTCCTAATTAATATACATAACACAAGACTTCACCACCGATCTTCAGTTCTGCAGCCTCTTTGTTAGTCATTACACCTTTGGAAGTAGATATTATAGCAATACCCAACCCATTAATAACACGCGGCATATCTTTGTAACCAGTATACTTACGCATACCCGGAGAAGATATTCTTTCTAACTTTTTGATTGCGTTAACTTTGTTAACAGAATCATACTTCAAGGCAACCTTAATAGTTCCTTGAGGACCATCTTCTACAAACTTATAATTAAGAATGTAGCCTTTTTCAAAAAGAATCTTAGTGATTTCTTTTTTCAAATTCGAAGCGGGAACTTCAACAACTCTGTGCTTTGCACCAATCGCGTTCCGCAACCTCGTTAAATAATCTGCTATTGGATCAGTCATATAAAAATAAATTAAATTAATCAGGACTACCCTGACAATATTTAAACAATAATTACCAGCTTGCTTTTTTTACGCCTGGGATCAGTCCGTTAGATGCCATCTCACGGAATTGAATTCTCGAAATTCCGAATTGACGAATATAACCTTTAGGACGTCCAGTCAGTTTGCAACGGTTGTGCATACGAATCGGATTAGAATTCTTTGGCAACTCTTGCAACTTCTGTGCAGCTTCAAAAGCATCAGCAGGATCACCTGTTCTTACGATTTGCTTCAAAGCAGCTCTTCTTTCGGCGTATTTGGCTACTAATTTAGCACGTTTTACTTCACGTGCTTTCATTGATTCCTTTGCCATATCTATTAGTCTTTTTTAGCGTTTTTAAAAGGTAAACCGAATTCCTTCAGCAAAGCATAACCTTCTTCATCTGTTTCCGCAGAGGTTACAAAGGTAATATTCATTCCGAGAATTCTTGTAATACTATCGATATTTATTTCAGGGAAAATGATTTGTTCCTGAATACCAAGGGTATAGTTACCTTTACCATCAAACTTACTTTCGATACCTTTGAAGTCACGAATACGAGGAAGAGCTACACGAACCAATTTTTCAAGGAATTCGTACATTCTTTCACGACGTAAAGTTACCATAACACCAATCGGCATTTTTTTACGCAACTTAAAGTTTGCGATATCTTTACGAGAAATGGTAGCTACAGCTTTCTGACCTGTGATAGCTGTCATTTCATTGATTGCAACTTCGATAATCTTCTTATCAGCAACAGCCATACCTAACCCTTGATTGATAACAATCTTCTTAAGTACGGGTACCTGCATTGTAGAAGAATACTGGAACTGTGATTTCAATGCAGGTGCTATACGCTCTGCATATTCTTTCTTAAGACTAGCAGTATTACTCATTACTTAATCTCCTCTCCTGATTTTTTAGAATAACGCACTAAAGTTCCTTCCGAACTCTTTTTTCTCCCAATACGCGTTGCTTTACCAGTTTTTGGATCAACCGGGTTCAAGTTTGAAATGTGGATAGAAGCTTCCTGCTTCACGATACCACCTTGCGGATTCTTAGCATTCGGTTTTGTGCTTTTAGATACCATATTGATACCTTCTACAAATGCACGTCCTTCTTTAACAAGAACCTTCAATACACGACCAGTTTTGCCCTTATCTTCGCCAGCATTTACGTAAACTGTATCGCCTTTTTTAATATGTAATTTACTCATTACTTAAATCTTTTACAAATTAAAGTACCTCAGGCGCAAGTGACACAACTTTCATGTTTGTAGCACGAAGTTCTCTTGCTACAGGACCGAAAATACGACTACCTCTAATTTCACCTGCATTATTCAACAACACGCAAGCATTATCATCAAAACGTATATAAGAACCATCAGGACGACGGATTTCTTTCTTTGTACGTACAATCAAAGCCTTTGATACTGCACCTTTTTTAACATCACTAGAAGGGATAACACTCTTCACTGAAACTACAATGACATCCCCCACTGAAGCATAACGACGACCTGTACCACCCAAAACGCGGATACACAACGCCTCTTTCGCTCCACTGTTATCACATACTGTAAGTCTGGATTCTACTTGTATCATAATTACTTAGCTCTTTCAATTATTTCTACTAATCTCCATCTTTTAGTCTTGCTCAAAGGACGAGTTTCCATGATGCTTACAGTATCACCGATATTGCATTCATTCTTTTCATCGTGAGCATGGTACTTCTTCGTTTTACTAACGAACTTACCATATATAGGGTGTTTTTCCTTAAATTTGGCAGCAACTGTAATGGTCTTATCCATCTTATTGCTCAACACAACCCCTGTTCTTTCTTTTCTTAAATTTCTTGCTTCCATCAAGCTGATCATTTATTGTTAAGTTCTCTTTCGCGCAATTCTGTTTTCATACGCGCAATAGTCCTGCGTAATTGTTTGATTTGAGCAGGATTTTCCAAAGGAGAAATAGAATGATTAATAACCATTTGGTTATAATTAGCTGTTTCCGCCTCTACTCTTTCTACTAAATCATTAGTAGTCATTTCTTTTATTTCTGCAATTTTCATAACACTTACGCATTTTGATTTTGAATATCATAATCACGTCTTACGACAAACTTCGTTGTAATAGGAAGCTTTTGAGCAGCTAAGCGCAATGCTTCTTTCGCGATTTCGTAAGATACTCCTTCAGCTTCAATAATGATTCTACCTGGAGTCACAGGAGCCACAAATCCCTCTGGAGCACCTTTACCTTTACCCATACGTACATCGGCAGGTTTTCTAGTGATCGGTTTATCCGGGAATATACGGATCCAGATCTGTCCTTGACGTTGCATATATCTTGTTACTGCAATACGAGCAGCTTCGATCTGACGGCCTGTAATCCACTTAGTCTCCAAAGCCTTTATGCCAAAAGAACCAAAGGCCAGCTGGTTGCCTCTCTGGGCATTACCTTTCTGACGACCTTTTTGTTGTCTTCTGAATTTTGTCTTTTTCGGTTGTAACATAGTTTCCTAAAATTCAAATTCGTTTAGCGATTATTTTTCTTTCTTTTGAAGTTCTTTCCGCCGTTGTTTCCACTATTGTTTCCACGACCACTTTCTTTGCTTTGTGTAAAGTTCGGAGCCAATTCTTTCTTACCAAACACTTCACCTCTACAAATCCAAACTTTGATACCTAAAAGACCTACTTTAGTCAATGCTTCTGCATGACAGTAGTCGATATCAGCTCTGAAAGTGTGCAACGGAGTTCTTCCTTCTTTATACATTTCAGAACGGGCCATTTCAGCTCCATTCAAACGTCCTGAAATCTGAATTTTGATACCTTCAGCACCCATACGCATTGTGTTTGCGATAGCCATTTTGATGGCACGGCGATAGGCAATTTTACCTTCAACCTGACGAGCGATGTTGTTAGCAACAATCACAGCATCCAGTTCCGGTCTCTTCACTTCAAAGATATTGATTTGAATATCTTTGTCGGTAACCTTCTTCAACTCCTCTTTTAACTTATCAACTTCTTGGCCACCTTTACCGATAATAATACCCGGGCGAGCAGTGCAAACAGTAATAGTAACGAGCTTCAGCGTACGTTCAATTACGATTCTTGATACACTTGCTTTTGCAAGTCTTGCATTAAGATATTTACGGATTTTGCTATCTTCCAGCAAAGAATCACCGTAATCATTTCCACCATACCAGTTAGAATCCCATCCTCTGATAATTCCTAAACGGTTGCTTATTGGATTAACTTTTTGTCCCATCTACCTTAATTTTGATCTTCGTTATTACTTTTAGCACCAACGAACAATGTTACGTGATTTGAACGTTTGCGAATTCTATAACCTCTACCCTGTGGTGCCGGTCTCATTCTTTTGAGTGTAGCTCCACCATCAACAAAAATCTGTGTTACGAACAACTCGCCACTTTCCGCTTTACGTTCGTTTTTCTGTTCCCAGTTAGCAATTGCAGAGCGAAGCAATTTTTCCACTCTTGCAGCAGCTTCTTTTGAAGAAAATTTCAAAACACCAAGTGCTCTGTTCACTTCCATACCACGGATCATGTCTGCAACCAGACGCATCTTACGCGGAGAAGTAGGAACATTTTGCAATTTTGCAAAATACATGGTCTTAAGGGCTTCTTTTCTCTTTTCAGCCGATATTTTTTTTCTTGCTCCCATTATTATTTATTACTTTATTATTTCAAATAAATCCTGTTATCTTTTCTTGTTACCAGCGTGTCCTCTGAATGTACGAGTTGGAGCAAATTCGCCCAACTTGTGTCCTACCATATTCTCGGTAACATAAACAGGAATAAATTTATTTCCATTGTGAACTGCAACTGTATGGCCTACAAAATCAGGCGAAATCATTGAAGCTCTGGCCCAAGTCTTTACTACGACTTTCTTACCTGATTCATTCATGGCAAGAATTCTCTTTTCAAGCTTAACGTTAATATATGGACCTTTTTTTAATGAACGACTCATAGTTTACTCAATTAATCAGATTACTTTTTTCTTCTCTCAATAATGTACTTAGACGACTGTTTCTTAGGAGCTCTAGTCTTAAGTCCCTTAGCGTACAATCCCTTACGTGATCTTGGGTGACCTCCAGAAGCACGTCCTTCACCACCACCCATCGGGTGATCAACCGGGTTCATTACAACACCACGGTTACGAGGACGACGTCCTTGCCAACGAGAACGTCCAGCTTTACCTGAACTTTCCAATCCATGATCTGAGTTACCTACACTACCGATAGTAGCTTTACAAGTGCTAAGAATCTGTCTAACTTCACCTGAAGGCAACTTAATTACACAATACTTACCCTCACGAGAAGTCAACTGAGCAAAGTTACCAGCTGAACGAACCAGAGCAGCACCCTGTCCCGGACGTAATTCGATATTGTGAATCACAGTACCCACCGGAATGTTTTGAAGAGGAAGAGCATTACCAATCTCTGGCGCTGCTGTTTCACCTGACATCAGAGTCGCACCAACTTGCAATCCATTGGGAGCAATAATATATCTTTTTTCTCCATCAGCGTAAAATAACAGAGCGATACGAGCCGAACGATTCGGATCGTATTCAATTGTTTTAACTACTGCTGGAACACCGTCCTTATTTCTCTTGAAATCAACAATTCTAATCACCTTTCTATGACCGCCACCAATGTAGCGCATAGTCATCTTACCTTCGCTGTTACGACCTCCAGATGATTTCTTACCATATACAAGAGACTTTTCTGGTACTGATGCAGTAATTTCTTCGAAAGTACCAATAATTTTATGTCTTTGCCCCGGTGTTGTGGGCTTAAATTTACGTACTGCCATTTTTATTAAATATTGCTATAAAAATCAATAGTATCTCCTTCTTTCAATGTCACGATTGCTTTTTTGAAAGCATTCGTACGACCATTGATGATACCTGCTTTGGTATAACGGCTCTTATTTTTGCCAGCATACTTCACAGTATTCACATCAACTACTGTAACATTATAAAGAGCTTCAATTTCCTTCTTAATTTCCAGTTTGTTAGCTTCAGGACGTACAACAAAGCCGAAACGATTCAGCTTATCTGTGATTGCAGTCATCTTTTCTGTTACCAACGGTTTAATAATAATTCCCATTATTTAAGCCTCCTTTTTAAATTAAGATATTGTCAATAGCCTTCAGAGAGTTTTCAGTAAGCACAACAACCCCAGCATTCAATACTCTGTAAGTATTTAATCCCGAGATAGTCTGCACATTAGCACCCTCAATGTTACGAGCTGACAAATATACGTTTTTATTTGCTTCCGGTAAAATTACAAGTAGCTTTTTATCGGAAACTTTAAGATTTTTTGTCATTGCAACGAAATCTTTTGTCTTAGGAGCTTCAAATGTGAAATCCTCAACGACAACGATTGCATCGTTTTGAGCTTTATAAGACAAAGCTGACTTACGAGCCAATGTCTTAACTTTTTTATTCAACTTGAAAAAGTAGTCTCTTGGCTTCGGACCAAAAACGCGGGCACCACCTACAAGAACCGGTGAGTTCATATCACCACGACGAGCTCCACCACCACCTTTCTGGCGACCGATCTTACGAGTTGAACCACTGATTTCACTTCTTTCTTTTGACTTATGAGTACCCTGACGCTGATTAGCCATAAATTGTTTTACGTCCAAATAGATAGCGTGGTCGTTGGGCTCAATTCCGAAGATAGATTCGTTTAACGTAACCTTTCTCCCAGTGTCTTCACCTTTAATGTTATATACGTTAACTTCCATTATTTCTCAATTAATACGATTGAACCTTTGCAACCCGGGATAGAACCTTTAATCAAAAGAAGGTTATGATCCGCGATTACTTTTAATACCTGCAAGTTTTGTACAGTGACTCTGTCACCACCAAGTTGTCCACCCATGCGCATTCCCTTGAATACTTTTGCAGGGTAAGAACAAGCACCAATAGAACCCGGTTTACGAGCGCGGTTGTGCTGTCCGTGAGTAGCCTGACCCACACCACCAAAACCATGTCTTTTTACTACACCCTGGAAACCTTTACCTTTAGAAGTTCCAACAACGTCAACAAAGTTAGCATCGTTAAACATCTCTACGGTAATAGTATCACCCAGATTCAATTCTGTTCCAAATTCTTTGAACTCAGCCAAGTGTCTCTTCGGTGTTACTCCTGCTCTTTTAAAATGTCCCATCAACGGTTTAGTTGTATGTTTTTCCTTTTTGTCCTGGAAACCCAACTGAACAGCTGCATAGCCATCTTTTTCTACAGTTTTAACTTGAGTAACAACACAAGGACCTGCTTCGATAACAGTGCATGGTACATTTTTACCATCGGCACTGAAAACGGATGTCATTCCGATTTTTTTTCCTAATAATCCTGGCATTTCACTAATTTTTAATTATCAAACTTTAATTTCTACTTCCACACCACTTGGCAATTCCAACTTCATCAGAGCATCTACTGTCTTAGCTGTTGAGCTATAGATGTCGATCAATCTCTTATAAGAAGAGAGTTCAAATTGCTCACGAGACTTTTTGTTTACGAAAGTCGAACGGTTCACAGTAAAGATACGCTTGTGCGTAGGCAGAGGTATCGGACCGCTAACAATAGCACCTGTAGCTTTTACAGTTCTTACAATTTTCTCAGCTGACTTATCAACCAAGTTGTGGTCGTAAGATTTCAATTTAATTCTAATTTTCTGACTCATTATTTTTTTTTAATTAATACATTTATTAATAAGATAAAGCGGCAGGCTAAGAGTCATTCGCTAGCCTGCTGCTTTAGATATTTTAGAGTAAATCAGCACGTCCTTTTACTTCTTCCAATACAGCCTTAGCAATAGAAGAAGAAAGTTGAGCGTGATGAGAGTAAGTCATTGATGAAGTTGCACGACCAGAAGTGATAGTACGTAAAGCTGTTACATAACCAAACATTTCTGCCAGCGGAACCATCGCCTTCACGATACGGGCACCAGAACGACTAGATTCCATACCTTCAACCTGTCCACGACGTTTGTTCAAGTCACCGATAACATCACCCATATTCTCTTCCGGAGTTACAACTTCCAGCTTCATGATAGGTTCCATCAAAACAGGACCTGCCTTAGCACATGCATTTTTATAAGCCTGCATTGCACAGATTTCGAATGACAACTGATCAGAGTCAACCGGATGGAATGAACCATCAACCAAAGTAACTTTCAATGAATCCAGCGGATAACCTGCCAAAACACCACTCTTCATAGCATTCGTAAAGCCTTTCTGAACAGCAGGAATAAATTCCTTAGGAATGTTACCACCTTTCACTTCGTCAACAAACTGCAAACCACCCAAAGTGAAATCTGCATCAGCCGGACCAATATTCACGATGATATCAGCAAACTTACCACGCCCACCAGACTGCTTCTTATATACTTCACGCAAATTAACTGTCTTCGTGATAGCTTCTTTGTAGTTAACCTGTGGCTTACCCTGGTTACATTCTACCTTGAACTCACGTTTCAAACGATCAATAATGATATCCAAGTGAAGCTCACCCATACCAGAAATAACCGTCTGACCTGTCTGTTCGTCTGTCTTCACAGTAAACGTCGGATCTTCTTCAGCCAATTTAGCCAAACCGTTAGACAGCTTATCCATATCCTTCTGCGTCTTAGGTTCTACAGCGATACCGATAACTGGTTCCGGGAAGTCCATAGATTCAAGTACGATCGGAGCGTTTTCATCACACAAAGTATCACCAGTGTGAATATCTTTAAAACCTACACCTGCACCGATATCACCAGCACCGATTACTTCAACCGGATTCTGTTTGTTAGAGTGCATCTGGAACAGACGAGAAACGCGTTCTTTCTTACCAGAGCGAGAGTTGTAGATATAAGAACCTGCTTCAATTTTACCTGAATAAACACGGAAGAAAGTCAAACGACCTACATATGGGTCAGTTGCGATCTTAAATGCTAAAGCTGATGTTTTTTCATCATCACTTGGTTTACGATCTTCTTCAGCTCCAGTATTAGGATTTGTACCTATTACATTCTCTGTATCAAGCGGAGAAGGCAAAAAAGCACAAACATAGTCAAGCAATGTCTGAACACCTTTGTTCTTGAAAGAAGACCCACAAAGCATGGGGACTACAGCCATCTGAACTGTTGCATTGCGAAGAGCTCTCAACACTTCTTCTTCAGTAATAGTAGAAGGATCATCGAAATATTTCTCCATCAAAGCATCATCAAATTCAGCTACTTTTTCAAGCATCTTGTCTCTCCACTCGTTAGCTTCATCGACAAGTTCTGCCGGAATTTCCTCAACACTGTAGTCAGCACCCATTGTTTCATCGTGCCAATAAATAGCTTTCATTTTGATAAGATCAACAAGACCTTTGAAAGATTCTTCAGCACCAATAGGAACAACAATCGGACACGGATTAGCTCCAAGCACATCCTTCATCTGGCGAACTACTTCAAAGAAGTCTGCACCAGAACGGTCCATCTTATTAACATAAGCAATACGAGGAACGTTATATTTATCAGCTTGACGCCATACAGTTTCTGATTGGGGCTCAACACCACCAACAGCACAATAAGCAGCCACAGCTCCATCAAGGATACGCAATGAACGTTCTACCTCTGCAGTAAAATCAACGTGCCCCGGAGTGTCAATCAAGTTAATTTTATAAGTATCACCAGCATATTTCCATCTTGTTGTTGTAGCAGCAGATGTAATAGTGATACCACGTTCTTGCTCCTGTTCCATCCAGTCCATAGTAGCAGCACCGTCATGAACTTCACCAATTTTGTGAGTCAATCCAGTGTAGAACAGGATACGTTCAGAAGTAGTTGTTTTTCCGGCATCGATGTGAGCCATGATACCGATATTACGAGTTAAATGTAAATCATGTTTAGCCATCTTCTAATTCCTTTACTTTAAGTTTATATTTGGTTTCTTACAGTATTAGAATCTAAAATGAGCAAATGCACGGTTAGCTTCTGCCATTCTATGCATGTCTTCTTTACGTTTGTATGCACCGCCTTGTTCATTGAAGGCATCCATAATTTCAGCAGCCAACTTGTCAGCCATTGATTTACCACCTCTTTTACGAGCAAACAGAATCAGATTCTTCATTGAAATTGATTCTTTACGATCCGGACGGATTTCAGTAGGAACTTGGAAAGTAGCACCACCTACACGGCGAGACTTTACTTCCACTTGCGGAGTTACATTATCCAAAGCCTTTTTCCAGATTTCGAGAGCAGATTTTTCTTCGTTAGGAAGTTTAGCTTTCACTGTTTCCAGAGCGGCATAAAAGATTTCATAAGATGTATTTTTCTTTCCATCATACATCAAGTGGTTCACGAACTTGGAAACCTTTTGGTCATTAAACACGGGATCCGGAAGAATCAGGCGTTTTTTTGGTTTTGCTTTTCTCATTTGTTTGAAAAATAATGTTTTTGTTCTTGGTTGTCTACTTCTTGACTTCTTCAACTCTCCCTCCGGAGAATTTACTCAACCTTTAGCATTTCCAACAAACTAAAACGTAAGTTATTACTTTAATTTTAATTAGGTCTTAATCCTTATTTTTTCTTACCCTTAGCAGGAGCAGCAGCTTGTCCTGGTTTCGGACGCTTAGCACCATACTTTGAACGTCTTTGAGTACGACCAGCAACACCTGCTGTATCAAGTGTACCACGTACAATGTGATAACGCACACCCGGAAGGTCTTTTACACGACCACCACGTACCAAAACGATTGAGTGTTCCTGCAAGTTGTGTCCTTCTCCCGGAATGTATGAGTTCACCTCTTTTTGGTTAGTCAAACGTACACGAGCTACTTTACGCATTGCAGAGTTCGGCTTCTTCGGAGTAGTAGTGTATACTCTCACGCAAACGCCACGTCTTTGAGGACATGAATCCAAGGCTGGAGATTTACTTTTCTCCACCAGCACTTCGCGTCCTTTTCTTACTAATTGCTGAATTGTAGGCATTTTAATTGTTTTTTGATTTATATTATTGTTATATTAATTTCGTAACTATACATTTTGGGCTGCAAAAATACGAATAATATTTGAATATTCAATGCGCTACAACTTTTTTTTCTTTTTTAATGTTTTTATATCATCCTCACGCTTCGCCTTTTACACCCGTCAAAGGAGAAATAGGGGGTTCATCCGAAGTACGAATCGGACCGAATACGCGCTCATACTTTGCTATATTATCTTCTAATGCCCGCAGCAGGCGTTTTGCGTGCTCTGGAGCCACAATAATACGAGATTGCACACCAGCCTTCGGTATGCCCGGCATTACGCGCACGAAGTCAAGGATGAATTCAGAACTCGAATGAGTAATAATAGCAAGATTTGCATAAGTTCCCTGTGCAACCTCTTCTCTCAATTCAATCTGTAATTGTCCGTTGTTATTTTGTTCTTCCATATTTAATATGATTAAAAAGTTATCCTGCAAAATAACACATTTTTCCTGAAACTAATGGTAATACACGCGAGTAAAAAAGAAATAAAAAAAGGAGCAATTACCCAATCTGGCAATCGCTCCTTCTCATATAGTCAATTGAATTGTATTTATTCTACTTCATTGTAGTCAAGTACTGTTTTCTTGTTGGCCAAGATACGGTCATACTCTTCTTTTGATCCAACGATGAGCTTTTCGAACTCGCGCTGTCCGGTACCGGCAGGAATCAAGTGACCACAGATCACATTTTCCTTCATACCTTCCAACTTATCGATCTTACCGTTGATAGCAGCCTCATTCAAGACTTTCGTTGTTTCCTGGAAGGAAGCAGCCGACATAAAGCTTGAAGTCTGCAAAGCAGCACGTGTAATACCCTGAAGGATCTGAGTAGAGGTAGCAGCAACAGCATCACGAACCTCAACCGGTTTCAAGTCACGACGTTTCAACATACTGTTCTCATCACGCAACTTGCGGGCAGTTACAATCTGACCAGCTTGCATATTTTGAGAATCACCAGCATCCACTACGACTTTCTTACCCCAGATACGATCATTTTCTTCCATGAATTCCAGTTTGTCTACGACTTGCTGTTCGAGGAAACGAGTATCTCCCGGTTCATCAATCTGAACCTTGCGCATCATCTGACGAACGATAATCTCGAAGTGCTTATCATTGATCTTCACACCCTGCAAGCGGTATACATCCTGAACTTCATTCACGATATATTCTTGTACAGCTGTAGGACCTTTAATTGCCAAGATGTCTGCTGGAGTAGTAGCACCGTCAGACAACGGAGTACCTGCACGTACATAGTCATTTTCCTGTACCAGAATCTGCTTAGACAGTGCAACCAAATATTTTTTAACCTCACCAGTCTTGGAAGTTACAATGATCTCACGGTTACCACGCTTGATCTTACCCATTGTTACCTCACCGTCGATTTCAGAAACGACAGCCGGATTTGACGGGTTACGAGCTTCAAACAATTCAGTAACACGAGGAAGACCACCCGTGATATCACCCGCTTTACCTACGGCACGCGGAATCTTCACGATTACTTCACCAGCTTTTACCTTCTGACCATTCTCGATGATTACGTGACCACCTACCGGTAAGTTATAAGTACGGATCAAATCACCGTCCTCTGTCAAAATATGAGCTGTAGGAACTTTGGTTTTATCCTTGGATTCAATAATAATAATTTCACGAAGACCTGTTGCTTCATCCGATTCAACCTTATAAGTAACGTTTTCAATTACGCCCTCAAATTCGATCTTACCGGTTGCTTCTGTAATAATAACAGCATTGAACGGGTCCCACCTAGCGATCAGTTTGCCTTTTTCTACCAAGTCGCCGTCACTTACATACAGTGTTGAACCATAAGGTACGTTATGAGTAGAAAGAACAATACCGGTATTTACATCCACAAAACGTACTTCGGCCAAACGACCTACTACCACTTTTGCAGATTCACCCATCTCGTCAACGATATCTACTGTACGCAACTCTTCAAATTCAAGACGTGCATTATTTTTAGCAACGATACTGGCGTTAGCTGCAATATTTGCAGCAGTACCACCGGCGTGGAATGTACGCAATGTCAACTGTGTACCCGGCTCACCAATAGACTGAGCAGCGATTACACCGACAGCTTCACCCTTCTGAACCATGCGGCTCGTTGCCAAGTTACGTCCGTAACATTTAGCACAAACACCCTTCTTAGCTTCACAAGTCAATACCGAACGGATTTCAACACTCTCGATCGGAGACTCCTGAATCTTCTTGGCTACTTCTTCTGTGATTTCTTCACCACCGGCAACAAGCAATTCACCTGTGGTAGGATGAATAATATCATGTACGGAAACACGACCTAAGATACGTTCGTACAGAGTAGCAATAACCTCATCGTTATTCTTAAGGTCCGTACAAACCAATCCGCGGAGTGTACCGCAGTCTTCTTCTGTAATAATCACATCGTGTGATACGTCCACCAGACGACGAGTCAAATAACCAGCATCGGCAGTCTTCAAAGCGGTATCCGCCAAACCTTTACGAGCACCGTGGGTAGAGATAAAGTACTCCAACACCGAAAGTCCTTCTTTAAAGTTTGACAAAATCGGGTTCTCGATGATCTGACCACCTTCAGCACCTGCTTTCTGCGGTTTTGCCATCAAACCACGCATACCTGACAACTGACGAATCTGTTCTTTAGAACCACGAGCACCAGAGTCAAGCATCATATATACAGAGTTGAATCCCTGATCATCCGAAGAAATTGTCTTCATCAGGATATTAGACAACTCAGAGTTTACATGTGTCCAGATATCGATCACCTGGTTGTAACGTTCGTTGTTGGTAATGAAACCCATGTTATAGTTGTTTACGACTTGTTCTACTTCGTCGTAACCTTTCTGTACCAACGTTTCTTTTTCCTTCGGAATGATAATATCACCCAAGTTGAATGATAAACCACCCTTGAACGCCATCTGATAACCTAAGTTCTTGATTCCGTCCAGGAAGTCGGCAGCCTTAGCCACACCACATACCTTAATTACATCACTAATAATATCACGAAGAGATTTCTTAGAGATAATTGTATTGATATAACCAGCTTCAGGCGGAACGATTTCATTAACAATCACACGTCCTACCGAAGTTTCGCGCATTACGTCTACAATGTTACCATTTTCATCAACGTCTTTCACGATAACTTTCACCGGAGCATGAATATCTACCTTACCTTCATTGTAAGCGATCAACGCCTCTTCCGGTCCGTAGAATGTCAGACCTTCACCTTTCGCACCAGCACGCAACTTAGTAATATAGTACAAACCAAGAACCATATCCTGTGCAGGCACAGTAATAGGCGCACCGTTTGCCGGATTCAAGATATTATGTGATTGAAGCATCAACATTTGTGCTTCCAGAATTGCTTCATTACTCAAAGGCAAGTGAACAGCCATCTGGTCACCGTCAAAGTCGGCATTGAATGCCGTACATGCCAACGGGTGCAACTGAATAGCTTTACCTTCGATCATCTTAGGCTGGAAAGCCTGAATACCCAGACGGTGCAATGTCGGAGCACGGTTCAACAGTACCGGATGTCCTTTCATTACATGTTCCAGAATATCCCAGATCACCGGTTCCTTGCGGTCAACGATCTTCTTGGCAGACTTAACAGTCTTAACGATACCACGTTCGATGAGCTTACGAATAATAAACGGCTTGTACAATTCGGCAGCCATCAATTTAGGAATACCGCATTCACCCATTCTCAATTCCGGACCTACGACGATTACCGAACGAGCAGAGTAGTCAACACGTTTACCCAGCAAGTTCTGACGGAAACGTCCTTGTTTACCCTTCAAGCTGTCAGACAATGACTTCAACGGGCGGTTGGCATCTGTCTTCACAGCACTTGACTTACGTGAGTTATCAAACAAAGAATCGACAGATTCCTGAAGCATACGTTTTTCATTACGTAAAATCACTTCCGGAGCCTTGATTTCAATCAGTCGTTTCAGACGGTTATTACGGATAATCACACGACGATAAAGGTCGTTCAAGTCAGATGTAGCAAAACGACCACCATCCAACGGAACCAACGGACGAAGTTCGGGTGGGATAACCGGTACGATACGTACAATCATCCATTCCGGTTTGTTGCGTCCACGTGATGCACGGAACGATTCTACTACCTGAAGACGTTTCAAAGCCTCATTCTTACGTTGCTGTGAAGCATCGTTACCTGCACGGTGACGCAATTCGTAAGACAAAGCATCCAGATCCAGACGAGCCAGCAAATCATAGATAGCTTCAGCACCCATCTTTGCAACAAACTTGTTCGGATCATTATCTTCAAGATATTGATTATCTTTTGGAAGCGTATCCAGGATATCCAGATATTCTTCTTCCGAAAGCAAATCATATTCAGCTACACCGTCTTCAGCTTTTACACCCGGCTGAATAACAACATAACGTTCGTAGTATATAATCGAATCCAGTTTCTTCGTCGGCAGTCCGAGCAAATAACCGATTTTATTAGGGAGCGAACGGAAATACCAGATATGAGCCACCGGCACAACCAACTGGATATGTCCCATACGTTCACGGCGTACTTTCTTTTCAGTAACTTCCACACCACAACGGTCGCAGACGATACCTTTATAACGGATACGTTTGTATTTACCGCAATGACATTCATAATCCTTGATAGGACCAAAAATGCGCTCGCAGAACAAACCATCACGTTCGGGTTTGTACGTACGGTAATTAATGGTTTCAGGCTTCAAAACTTCACCACTCGAATTCTCAAGGATTTCTTCCGGAGAAGCCAGACCAATTGAGATCTTCGAGAAATTACTTTTCGTCTTATTTTCTTTTCTAAAAGCCATACTCTATATAATTGAGATTTGATAATTGAATCATTGGAAATTGAAAAGACACGGATGTCAACAGACCGTCATCGGCTTGTTGACACCACGTATTCTTTATTATTTTATTCTAGGTTGATACTCAAACCTAATCCTCTCAACTCGTGCAACAATACGTTCAAGGATTCCGGAATACCAGGTTGCGGCATCGGTTCACCTTTCACAATTGCTTCATAAGCTTTCGAACGTCCTACCACGTCATCAGACTTGATAGTAAGGATTTCCTGCAGGATATGAGCAGCACCAAAACCTTCGAGTGCCCAAACCTCCATTTCTCCAAAACGCTGACCACCGAACTGTGCTTTACCACCAAGAGGTTGCTGAGTAATCAATGAGTACGGACCGATAGAACGAGCATGCATCTTGTCTTCAACCATGTGGCCCAACTTCAACATGTAAGTCACACCCACAGTAGCTGCCTGGTCAAATTGCTCACCTGTACCACCATCACAAAGATAAGTTTTACAGTAGCGAGGCAATCCTGCCTTGTCTGTCCACTGATCCAGATCTTCCATTGTAGCACCGTCGAAAATAGGAGTTGCAAATTTCACACCCAATGTTTTTCCGGCACGTCCTAATACAGCTTCAAAAATCTGACCAATGTTCATACGAGAAGGCACACCCAACGGATTCAATACGATGTCAACCGGAGTACCATCCGACAAGAACGGCATATCTTCCTGACGAACAACGCGGGATACAATACCCTTGTTACCGTGGCGACCTGCCATCTTATCACCCACACCAATCTTACGCTTCTTAGCAATATATACTTTTGCCATCTGGATAATACCAGCTGGAAGTTCATCACCAATTGTAATAGCAAACTTCTTACGTTTCAATTCAGCATCCAGCTCTTTGTATTTCTTAATGAAATTCATCACCAGATCACGAATCATACCATTAATATGGTCATCACTAGTCCAGTTGCTTAACTGAATAGAAGTAAAGTCAAGTGAATCAAAATCAGAAGCACTGAACTTAGAACCTTTCGCAATTACTTCCGCACCCAGATAATCCTTCACACCTTGAGAAACCTTACCTTCAGTCAAAGTCATCAGTTTCTTAACCAGGATACGTTTCAGATCAGCTACCTTAGATTCAAATTCATCATCGATCTTAGGCAACAATGCTTTATCGGCCAGTTTTGAGCTACGATTCTTAATCACACGTGAGAAAAGTTTCTTATCGATCACAACACCTTTCAAAGAAGGAGAAGCTTTCAATGAAGCATCTTTCACATCACCTGCCTTATCACCAAAGATGGCACGAAGCAATTTTTCTTCCGGAGAAGGATCAGATTCACCCTTCGGTGTAATCTTACCAATCATGATATCACCCGGCTCGATACGAGCACCGATTCTTACGATACCATTTTCATCCAGGTCTTTAGTAGCTTCTTCACTTACATTCGGGATATCAGAAGTCAACTCTTCCATACCACGTTTTGTTTCACGAACTTCCAGAGAATATTCCTCTACGTGAACCGAAGTCAACAAGTCTTCGCGTACCACACGTTCGTTCAATACGATAGCATCCTCATAGTTGTAACCTTTCCAAGGCATGTAAGCAACCAACAGGTTCTTACCCAATGCCAATTCACCCTTTTCAGTAGAATAACCTTCAGTCAAGATGTCACCTTTCTTCACACGCTGGCCTCTGTCGCAAATCGGACGCAAGTCAATCGTCATGTTCTGGTTAGTCTTACGGAACTTAGGTATTCTATATTCTTTCAAAGCAGGTTCAAAACTTACGAACTCTTCGTCTTCTGTACGGTCATACAAAATACGGATAGTAGTAGCATCAACGTAGTCAACAACACCATCTCCTTCCGCAGTAATCTGCGTACGAGAGTCTCTTACCAACTGACGTTCGATACCTGTACCTACGATCGGCGCTTCACTCCTCAACAAAGGAACCGCCTGGCGCATCATGTTTGATCCCATCAATGCACGGTTAGCATCATCATGTTCCAGGAACGGAATCAATGAAGCCGCGATTGATGCAATCTGCTGAGGAGAAACGTCCATCAAATCAACCTCTGTCGGTTCAACAACCGGGAAGTCGGCATCCTGACGAGATTTAACTTTGTTACGCACAAATGTACCGTCATCATTCAACGGAGCATTTCCCTGTGCAATAACCTTTTCTTCCTCTTCTTCAGCAGTCAGATAAATCAGACCGTTATCAGAAAGATCCACTTTTCCGTTTTCCACCTTACGGTACGGAGTTTCAATGAATCCCAGATCATTAATCTTAGCAAATACACACAATGAAGAGATCAAACCGATGTTCGGACCTTCAGGAGTCTCAATCGGACAAAGACGACCATAGTGTGTGTAGTGAACGTCACGAACCTCAAATCCGGCACGTTCACGGGAAAGACCACCAGGACCAAGGGCAGACATACGACGCTTGTGCGTGATTTCAGCCAAGGGGTTTGTCTGGTCCATGAACTGCGACAATGCGTTCGTTCCGAAGAATGAGTTGATTACAGAAGAGATTGTCTTCGCGTTAATCAAATCAATCGGAGTAAACACTTCATTGTCACGAACGTTCATACGTTCGCGAATCGTACGAGACATACGAGCCAGACCAACAGCAAACTGATTAGAAAGCTGCTCACCTACTGTACGTACACGACGGTTACTCAAGTGGTCAATATCATCCACATCTGCTTTTGAGTTAATCAGCTCAATCAGATATTTGATGATTTCAATGATATCTTCCTTCGTGAGGACACGCACGTCCATATCAGTCGTCAGATTCAACTTTTTGTTGATTCTGTAACGACCTACATCACCAAGGTCATATCGTTTTTCAGAGAAGAACAAGTTGTTGATAACCTCCCTTGCACTTGCGTCATCAGCCGGATCGGCGTTACGCAACTGACGGTAGATATACAACACAGCTTCTTTTTCCGAGTTACTCGGGTCCTTCTGCAACGTATTATATATGATAGAGAAATCGGACTGGTTCGGTTCATCTTTATGTAAAAGGATGTTTTGAACTCCCGACTCCAAAATTTCATCAATATGCACCTCTTCCAGTACGGTTTCACGATCGATAATAACTTCGTTACGCTCGATAGAAACCACTTCACCGGTATCTTCATCAACGAAATCTTCAATCCATGTTTTCAAGACACGTGCAGCCAATTTACGACCTAGCACTTTCTTCAGATTTGTCTTGTTCACCTTTACATCTTCTGCAAGGTTGAAAATCTCAAGAATATCTTTGTCATTCTCGAAGCCAATTGCACGCAACAAAGTCGTTACCGGCAATTTCTTCTTACGGTCGATGTATGCGTACATCACATTATTGATGTCAGTAGCAAACTCAATCCACGAACCCTTAAACGGAATAATACGAGCCGAATAAAGTTTCGTACCATTGGCATGTACACTCTGACCGAAGAACACACCCGGAGAACGGTGAAGCTGTGACACAACTACGCGTTCGGCACCGTTAATGACGAAAGTAGCCTTATCAGTCATATAAGGAATCGGGCCGAGGAATACGTCCTGAATCACTGTATCAAAATCCTCATGATCGGGGTCCGTACAGTAAAGCTTAAGTTTCGCTTTTAAGGGAACACTATAAGTAAGCCCACGCTCTATACAATCATCGATGGTATAACGCGGCGGATCAATATAATAGTCCAGAAACTCAAGAACAAAATTGTTTCTTGTATCGGCAATAGGGAAGTTTTCAGCAAATACTTTATACAATCCCTCATTCTTGCGCTTTTCAGGTGGGGTATCTAATTGTAGAAAGTCTTGGAATGACTTCAATTGTACTTCCAGGAAATCCGGGTATTCGAGCGGATTCTTAGTCGAAGCAAAATTAACTCTTTGATTTACAGTATTTGAAGACATCTGTCAATGAATTTGGAGAACTTAATTTGAAATATATACACAAAAAGGTTAAGAATCCTCTTGTGAAGGATTCCTAACCGAATTACCTGATTACCAGGCCAATGTTATTTAAGTTCAACTTCAGCTCCAGCTTCTTCCAATGTTTTCTTCAATGATTCTGCTTCGTCTTTAGCCAAACCTTCTTTTACTGTGCTAGGAGCACCGTCTACCAAGTCTTTAGCTTCTTTCAAACCAAGACCACAAGCTTCCTTAACGGCCTTAACTACCTGAAGTTTAGCTGCACCAGCGCTCTTCAATACTACGTCGAAAGAAGTTTTTTCTTCTGCGGCAGCAGCACCAGCTGCAGGACCAGCAGCAACAGCTACAGCTGCAGCAGCAGGTTCAATACCGTATTCTTCTTTAAGGATAGTTGCAAGTTCATTAACTTCTTTTACTGTCAAGTTAACTAATTGTTCTGCAAAAGCTTTCAAATCTGCCATTTTTTGTATGATTTTAATGTTTAAATACTTGTTGATTTTTGAAAATTATTCGGGATGTTATTCCCAAGGCTGTGACGCCTTTTTCCATTTTTACGCTTCGGTACGTTCACCAAGAGTCTTGAGAACTCCGTGAAGGGTGTTACCACCTGATTGAAGAGCAGAAATAACATTCTTGGCCGGAGATTGCAACAGTGCAACGATATCGGCGATAACTTCATTCTTACTCTTGATTGCAACGAGAGCATCCAATTGGTCTGCACCAACATAGAAGCTTTCTTCTGCATACGCAGCTTTCAGTCCGGGAATACCGTCTTTCGCTTTGTCTTTGATTAACTTAGCAGGTACGTTTGCAGTGTTAGTAAACATAACAGCAGTAGTACCTTTCAAAGAACCGTAAAGAGGTGAGAAGTCTTCTTCCAGGCTTTCAAGTGCTTTGTGAAGCAGAGTGTTTTTAACCACCATCAATTTGATGTCTGATTTAAAGCAATCTCTTCTCAATGCGCTGGTAGCAGCAGCGTTCATCGCTGTAACGTCTACCAAGTAGAAGTGACCATATTCCTTTACTGTAGCAGCAATTTGCTCTATAATCGTACTTTTATCTTCCTTTCTCATTATTTCTCTGTTTTATTAGATTTCATCCACTGATTTCGGGTCGATTTTAATACCCGCACTCATTGTACTAGAAAGATAAATACTCTTAATATATGTACCCTTTGCTGCGGTCGGTTTCAGCTTGTTCAGAGTAGAGATGAACTCTTTCGCGTTGTCGCGAATCTGATCAGGACTGAATGATACCTTACCGATAGAAGTGTGAACGATACCGCTCTTATCAACTTTAAAGTCAATCTTACCTTGTTTTACTTCTTTTACAGCCTTAGCAACATCCATAGTTACAGTACCACTCTTAGGGTTCGGCATCAATCCACGAGGACCGAGTACACGACCGAGTGCACCAATTTTACCCATGATAGATGGCATAGTGATGATTACATCAATATCAGTCCATCCACCTTTGATCTTTTCAATATATTCGTCAAGACCAACATAGTCAGCACCAGCTTCTTTTGCAGCAGCTTCAGCATCCGGTGTACAAAGTACCAACACACGCACTTCTTTACCAGTACCATGAGGAAGTGAAACAACACCTCTCACCATCTGGTTAGCTTTACGCGGGTCAACCCCTAAACGTACATCAATATCCAGTGAAGCATCGAATTTGGAAAAAGTGATTTCTTTTACCAAAGATGCAGCTTCTTTCAGTGAGTATGCTTTCCCTGCTTCAATTTTTTCTGCAGCTAACTTTTGATTTTTTGTCAGTTTACCCATTACAATTGAAGTTTATTAATTATTAACCGGGAACTCCCCTTTTACAGCGATACCCATACTTCTAGCTGTACCTGCAACCATTCTCATGGCAGCTTCCACAGTAAAACAGTTTAAGTCAACCATTTTGTCCTGAGCGATCGTACGAATCTGTTCCCAAGTAAGCTCGGCAACTTTCTTACGGTTAGGCTCAGCAGAACCACTCTTTACCTTAGCTACTTCAAGTAATTGAATAGCAACGGGAGGAGTCTTGATTACAAAATCGAAAGACTTATCTGCGTAGTAAGTAATGATAACAGGTAAAATCTTACCTGCTTTGTCTTGGGTTCTGGCATTGAATTGCTTGCAAAATTCCATGATATTGATACCCTTAGAACCCAAAGCAGGTCCAACGGGAGGTGATGGATTTGCAGCGCCTCCTTTAATCTGTAACTTGATTAGTCCAGCAACTTCTTTAGCCATTTTTTTATTGATTTATATATAAACATTAAACGAAGAACAACAACAGCGTAACAATTCCGTGTTATTCCTTTTCCACTTGCATAAAGCCCAATTCAAGCGGTGTTTTGCGCCCGAATATCTTCACCATGACCTTTAGTTTCTTTTTTTCACTATTCACTTCTTCAATGATGCCACTGAATCCACTGAAAGGTCCAAAAGTAACTTTTACAGTTTCTCCCACTACGTACGGAATATTGAGTTCTTCACCCGTTTCCTGCAGTTCATCCACTGTACCAAGTATACGATTCACTTCTGATTGTCTGAGAGGCACCGGTTTTTCGGAGCCGCCTAAAAAGCCTATCACATTCGGAGTATTGCGCAGGTGATGAGCAACCTCACCAACCAAAGCAGCCTCCACTAAAACGTAGCCAGGAAGATAACTTCTTTCCTTCACAATTTTTTTACCATTGCGAACCTGGTAAACTTTTTCAGTAGGAATCAATACCTGAGATACATATTCACCAAGGTCACTGTTCTTAAGATCAGCTTCAAGATATTCCTTTACCTTAGCTTCTTTACCGCTAATAGCACGTAGAACGTACCATTTCTTTTCAATCTCAGCCATTTTCAATTCCTAATTTTTTAATGTGGATAAACGATTTTTTCCATGAAGTTCTGGAAACAGACATCCATACCCCATACTACCAATGCAATAAGCAGGGAAGCATATAAAACAACTACTGCACTGTTAGCAAGTTCAGAATACGTAGGCCACGATACTTTATGTACAAGTTCGTCGTAAGATTCTTTAATATAAGCTATTACCTTTTTCATTTCAATAATATTAGCACGGGAGGAGAGGCTCGAACTCCCGACACCCGGTTTTGGAGACCGGTGCTCTACCAACTGAGCTACTCCCGTGTGTACATAATCAGTTCCCGATGGAAAACCGGGAACTGATTAATTATTGTGTATTAGTCGATAATTTCAGTAATCTGACCAGCACCTACCGTACGTCCACCTTCGCGGATAGCGAAACGAAGACCCGGGTTCAATGCTACTGGGTAGATCAACTCAACTGTAATAGTTACGTTATCACCCGGCATTACCATTTCTGTTCCTTCCGGCAAAGTGATTTCACCTGTACAGTCCATAGTACGCAAGTAGAACTGAGGACGGTATTTGTTGTGGAACGGAGTGTGACGACCACCTTCTTCTTTCTTCAAGATATAAACCTCAGCTTTGAATTTAGAGTGCGGTTTAATCTGACCTGGTTTACAAAGAACCATACCACGTTTGATTTCGTTCTTGTCAATACCACGAAGCAAAAGACCTACGTTGTCACCAGCTTCACCTTGATCCAACAGTTTACGGAACATTTCAACACCAGTTACAACTGATTTCTTATCTTCACCTAAACCAAGGATTTCGATTTCATCACCAACGTGGATAACACCAGTTTCGATACGACCTGTTGCTACAGTACCACGACCTGTGATAGAGAACACGTCTTCAACCGGCATCAAGAATGGTTTATCAACATCGCGCGGAGGCAGTGGAATCCAGTTATCAACTGCATCCATCAGTTCCATAACTTTATCTTCCCATTTTTCAACACCGTTCAATGCGCCAAGAGCAGAACCACGGATGATAGGAGTATTGTCACCATCGAAATCATAGAATGAAAGAAGTTCTCTCATTTCCATTTCAACGAGTTCCAACATTTCTTCGTCGTCTACCATATCGCATTTGTTCAAGAATACAACCAGACGAGGTACGTTTACCTGACGAGCCAACAGAATGTGTTCGCGAGTTTGAGGCATCGGACCATCAGTTGCAGCACAAACGATGATAGCACCGTCCATCTGAGCAGCACCTGTAACCATGTTCTTTACGTAGTCGGCGTGACCCGGGCAGTCTACGTGTGCATAGTGACGGTTAGCTGTTTGATATTCAACGTGAGAAGTATTGATAGTAATACCTCTTTCTTTTTCTTCAGGAGCGTTGTCGATAGAATCGAAAGAACGCAATTCTGAAAGACCTTTTTTTGCCAACACTGTAGTGATAGCAGCTGTCAACGTTGTCTTACCGTGGTCTACGTGACCGATTGTACCAATGTTTACATGCGGTTTGGTACGTTCAAATTTCTCTTTAGCCATAGCTTTACTTGTTATTTATTTGATTAATAATCAGCATTTACATCCTTTATGAGCTGTTACCGGGACTTGAACCCGGGACCTCTTCCTTACCAAGGAAGTGCTCTACCACTGAGCTATAACAGCAAGAAAAGAGAGCGGAAGACGGGGCTCAAACCCGCGACCCTCAGCTTGGAAGGCTAATGCTCTATCAACTGAGCTACTTCCGCATTCTTGCCAAAGTTGTCACTCTGATTGTGGGCAAAGATGGATTCGAACCACCGAAGGCGTAAGCCAGCAGATTTACAGTCTGCCCCATTTGGCCACTCTGGTATTTGCCCTTTTCAAAATCAAGAAATAAAAGAACTATTTTCAAACAATATGATAAAGACAGATGTTCTATCTTTGTTCTTCGGTTTCTTTTTGAGCCTCTTGTCGGATTCGAACCAACGACCCCGAGATTACAAATCACGTGCTCTGGCCAACTGAGCTAAAGAGGCAAACTTACTAAAAAATGCAACCGTCACGTTCTAACGCGAGCGAAACGGCTGCAAATTTAGTTATTTATTTCTTTCCCGCAAAATATTTGGGATTTTTTTATTTGCTACGTTGCTTTTCCTTGTATTTAACCAGCTGTTTTACGAGTGCTTCCACATCTAAATCAATTGCCTCTTCAAATGTATCACACACTTTGCTTGCATAAAACTCCCCATTGGGGATTAATATTTTAATGCCTGCTTCTTTATTTTCAGCAACTTCTGGTTTTACTACCTTTAATGACACCTCTACTTTCTTTATATCTTCGTAATATTTTTCCAACTTGGACACTTTCTTCTGAATAAATGCCTGCAATTGCTCTGACGCATCAAAGTGAATTGATTGAATTCTAACATCCATACTTACCTCCTTTTTTTAAGCTCTTGGATGAGCTTGTTTATACACTTTTTTAAGTTCTTCAAATGTGGCATGCGTATAGATCTCGGTAGTCGTAATGCTCTCGTGACCCAAAAGTTCTTTTACCGCGCCCAGCTCTGCTTCATTATTCAGCATTGTGGTAGCAAAAGTATGCCTCAACACGTGAGGACTCCTTTTCTTCAGCGTTGCCACCTTTGACAGGTTCCGTTTCACTAAATTATAGACCAGATTCTTATAAAGTCGTTCGCCATTCTCTCTAATAAAGAAAGCCTCCGACCTTTCCGGAATCGTTTCGTTTCTTACATTAATATATTCAAGCATCAACTCCCGCAGTTCATCACCGAACGGTATCAGTCGTTGCTTATTTCTTTTCCCGGTCACTTTCAGAAGAGAAGCCGAAAAATCCACATCCTTATCATCCAAACCTATTAATTCCGAAAGTCTCATGCCAGTAGCATAAAACACTTCAATCACCAACCGGTCCCGACAACCTTTAAATCCTTCGCCAAAATCCGTATCATCCAATAACCGATTCATTTCGTTCTCTTTTAAGAACACAGGCAACGGCTTTTTGTTTTTAGGTCCTTTTATTTTACGCAAAGGATCTATAGTCGTCTTCCCCTGTCTTATGAGATACTTGTAAAACGTTCGGAGCGAACTTAGCTTACGATTTACAGAAGTTGAGGTATACCCTTTATCCATCAATGAAACAATCCATTCACGAATCAGTTCCGCCTCGACCTCTAACGGATTAAACTTTCCATACTCTTCCTGAGCAAACTCCTGCAGTTGCTTTATATCTTCACCGTACGCAAGAACGGTTTTTTCAGAATAGTTCCGCTCATACTGGAGATAATCAAGAAAAGATTCTATCAACATAATATCGCTACATCTAAAATCGTGCAACGAATGTATGAAAAGAATTCAATAATTCAAAGGAAATTACGAATTATTAATCTTCTACTTGCTGAAGTTGTTGTACGTAAACTGCGCGTTCTTTCTTAAGTCTTTTAGTTACAGACGGTTTATCAAACTGCTGTCTGCTTCTCAATTCTTTTACGATGCCAGTTTTCTCAAATTTTCTTTTGAACTTCTTCAGCGCTTTTTCAATGTTTTCGCCTTCTTTTACAGGTACTACAATCATTTTGTTATTATTAATATGTTATGATTAAAAAAATTCCGCAGTCAAATTGCGCCGCAAAATTACACATACTTTCTTTATTCACAAAACTTTCGGCAAATATTTCTCAAAAACTATTCATAAACAAGTCATTAAATGCGGAAAGTTAGTACCTTTGAAACACTTACATGTCTATAATAATATAATAAGGTATGAAACAGAACATAAAAGAACGAGTACATGCTTTGCGCATGACATTCCATCCCAATTACATCAAAGCATTCATTATCCCCAGCACCGACCCCCATCTTAGTGAGTATGTGGCTCCCCACTGGATGTCACGTGAATGGATTTCCGGTTTTACGGGTTCTGCAGGAACAGCGGTCATCCTGATGGACAAAGCGGGATTATGGACCGACTCACGTTACTTCCTTCAGGCAGCGAAAGAACTGGAAGGGAGTGGCATCACACTCTACAAAGAGATGCTGCCGGAAACTCCAAGCATAACAGAGTTTCTCTGCCAGCACTTAAAACCCGGAGAATCTGTAAGCATTGACGGGAAAATGTTCTCCGTGCAACAGGTAGAACAAATGAAAGAAGAACTAGCGGCACATCAGTTACAGGTAGATATATTTGGAGATCCATTAAAGAACATCTGGAAAGACCGTCCCTCCATACCTGACTCTCCAGCCTTAATTTATGATATCAAATATGCAGGAAAAAGCTGCGAAGAAAAAATATCCGCCATCCGTGCGGAGTTGAAGAAGAAAGGTGTCTATGCCTTATTCATATCTGCACTGGACGAAATAGCATGGACTCTCAATCTACGAGGAAACGATGTACATTGCAATCCAGTCATAGTGAGCTACCTGTTAATTACACAGGATGAGGTGACTTACTTCATTTCTCCGGAAAAAGTGACGCCGGAGGTCGAGACTTATCTGAAGAAACAACAAATAGGAATACAGAAATATGATGAGGTAGAGACATTCCTGAATTCTTTCCCCGGAGAAAATATTCTTATTGATCCACGGAAAACGAATTATGCGATTTACTCGGCCATCAATCCGAAATGTTCCATTATTCGTGGCGAGTCTCCCGTCACATTATTGAAAGCCATTCGCAATAAACAGGAAATAGCCGGCATCCATGCTGCCATGCAACGGGATGGAGTGGCACTTGTCAGATTCCTCAAGTGGCTGGAAGAATCTGTATCCACCGGAGAAGAAACTGAATTAAGTATAGATAAAAAGCTGCATGAATTCAGAGCAGCACAGCCCCTCTACATGGGAGAAAGTTTCGACACCATTGCAGGATATAAAGAGCACGGAGCAATCGTGCATTATTCAGCAACGCCGGAAAGCGATGTAACTCTTCAGCCTAAAGGATTCCTACTCTTAGATTCAGGGGCACAATACTTGGACGGAACCACTGACATCACTCGTACCATCGCATTAGGCGAACTGACGGAAGAGGAAAAGACGGATTATACCTTAATATTAAAGGGACACATAGCATTGGCTATGGCTAAATTCCCAGCCGGAACCCGTGGTGCGCAACTCGATGTACTGGCGCGTATCCCTATCTGGAATCACAGAATGAACTTTCTCCATGGCACAGGGCACGGCGTCGGGCATTTCTTGAGTGTACACGAAGGACCACAAAGCATTCGTATGAATGAAAACCCTGTAATTCTCCAGCCCGGTATGGTTACATCCAACGAACCTGGTGTTTATAAGACAGGCAGTCACGGGATACGTACGGAGAACCTGACGTTAGTTTGCAAAGATGGAGAGGGAATGTTTGGAGAATATCTTAAGTTTGAGACTATCACTTTATGCCCCATCTGCAAAAAAGGGATCATCAAGGAGATGCTGACAAATGAAGAAATTGAATGGTTAAACAATTACCATCAGACTGTCTACGAGAAACTATCACCGGATCTTAACGAAGAAGAAAAAGTTTGGTTACAAGAGGCGACTGCTTCCCTTTAAAAAGAACTTGCCTGACACCCGGGTGTCAAGCATACCAACACCCGGGTGTCAGACTGCTCAAGACCCGGGTCTCATACATCACGACACCCGGGTGTCGTACAACATAGAACTGCATTAAATAAAAAACTTTATTAGAAACAAATATTATATGGCTTTAATTAAATCAGTACGGGATTTTACTCCCGAAATCGGAGAAAACTGCTTCCTCGCAGATAATGCAACTATTATAGGAGATGTAAAAATAGGAAATGATTGTAGCATTTGGTTTAATACGGTATTAAGAGGTGACGTCAACTCCATACGAATCGGCAACGGTGTCAATATTCAAGATGGAAGTGTCTTGCATACATTATACCAGAAATCGACTATTGAAATTGGCGATCACGTATCCGTAGGACATAATGTCACCATTCATGGGGCGACCATCAAAGATTACGCATTGGTCGGGATGGGGTCAACCGTACTGGATCACGTTGTAGTCGGTGAAGGAGCAATCGTTGCCGCCGGCTCTCTGGTATTAAGCAATACCATCATTGAACCGGGAAGCATTTGGGGAGGAGTACCCGCGAAATTCATTAAAAAGGTAGATCCTGAACAAGCCAAAGAACTGAATCAAAAAATTGCTCACAACTATCTGATGTACTCACAATGGTATAAAGAATAGCTTTAAATAAAACCTAAAACAAAACTTCGTTCCTCCTTACTCTTATATTTTTAAGAAAAGGGGGAACGTTTTTTTTCAGAACACCATTGACACTTCAATAGCCACATAAATAAGCCATTTACAAACACATACCATAAGATCCACACTACTAAAACTAATCATCATTGATTTCCAAAGTCCATATTTATATTATTTAACCCTCTGAATATATTTTTATTACGAATTATTCGTAGATTTGTAAGACATTAAATCTGAGCAATGAACCAACAAACACTTATTCATTATGAAAATAAAACTACTACTTACAATTCTCTTATTGGCAGAAATAATAACCGCCAATGCACAAAACGCAGAAAAAGAATATTTAAAGAAAGTACTTACCAATTTAGAAAAGATTGAATCTGCAACCTACTATGTCACTAACGAAAGCTGGCAACCTGGTGATTCAACCGCATTATCTACCTTGCATGGCTTCGTTAAAGAGTACGATAATCCAATGGACTCAACCATAGGTGCAAGCTATGTTTCACTAGATGCCAATGATACAACAAAACTAGAATTTTGTTATGACGGCAACATAAGAGTATTACCTTATCACGAAAATAAGAAATTAGCAATTGATGATTTCACATTCAGACCACTTCCTTTCAGGCTAGTAAGTCCTCCATTCTTCAATCACGCAAAGAATATCATCAGATATGCACTTACCACTAAGGATCATATTGCAACAGAGTTGAAAGACGAGGGTGATAATTATTATTTTAAATTAGTAATTGATGAGAATCAACAAGTTGAATTCTTTGGAAAAGCTTATCACATGCCACTTCCTCCATTCAATATCGGCAGTACAGCTTCTATTTATGAGTTATGGATCAACAAATCGAATGACCTACCTTATAAAAAACGGAGAGAGATGTCGCATGATATTTCCGTTTCAACCTGTTCGAATCTTGAAATCAATAAACTAACAATTAACGACTTTAACGCGTCTGATTATTTCCCCAAAGATTATGAGATAGTAAAATACAGCGACCTCTACAAGAAAAAAGCAGAACCAACAGCATCCAGTCTTATAGGAAAAAAAGCTCCCGGCTGGATATTAGAAAATATAGAAGCACAGCCGGTATCATTAGCCGACTGTAAAAGCAAAATCATACTAATCAACTTCACAGGCATTGGTTGTGGTGCCTGTCAGGCGGCTGTTCCTTTTCTGAAACAGTTAAAAGAATTATTCACCAGTGAAGAGTTTGAGTTGATTGCAATAGAATCCTGGAGCCGTAAAGTATCTGCCATCCGAAATTATGCAAACCGAAAGGAATTGAATTATACCATTCTGAATGCAACAAATGAGGTTATAAAACAATATCAGACCGGTGGTGCCGCACCTTACTTTTTCATAGTAGACCAAGAACGAATCATACGAAAAGTAATCAGAGGTTATAGTAATGAGAATACAGATAAAGAAATAATAAATGCAATAAAAGAACTACTATGAACATGAACAGACTATTTACTTGTCTTTGTTTGTCCTTGTTATTCAACCTGGCACAAGCACAATTACCCATCCCCGAATATCAGAAAGGAAAGGCCATTTTAAGTGGTACAATCGCCAATTACCATCCGAATGATAATCTGATATTCAAGATCGGAGCTCCCAATATCGTGATGGGAACAGCCGAAACTCTTTATCCGACTGTTGAGTCAGACGGAAGCTTTACTATTAATATTCCTCTCTACCATCATACACAAGTACGGATGATGATAGGAAATGCTGATTTAGTCATTCTGCTAAGTCCCGAAAAAGAAACAAATGTAGCTATCAATCTAAGTAATCCACCAGGAAAACAGTTTGTATTTAGCGGTCAATATGCTACCATTAACAATGAATGGTGCCAGCCGGAACTAATAACAAAGATACCACCTGTTTATAGTGATGGCGACCTATTGGATTCCATTGTAGGCATTAGTGCCAATGAATTCAAAAAACGATGTATCAACCAATACAAACGATATGTAACGCACAACAACGCACAGTTACAATTCAGCGAAGACACTCGCACACTCGCCAATCTCTCATGCGCATTTGATTGCCTGGAAAATCTACAGGCCACCCACTATTGCCTGCAAACTGCTTATCAAAAGAAGGAAAACATTACGCGGGAACAAGCTTTTGCTGCTTTTCTTGATGTATATTTGCCCGATGATTTCCACAATTATTTGAAGGATTTCCCAGTCAATCACCCTTTAGCACTCTATTGTTATAATTACCGCAATGTAGTCATGGATTTATATGATACCCACAAAGACCCACTCGCTTACGAAAAAAATCTATTGAAAAATGCACCACTCACTAAAGAGGAACAGACACTTATCCATCAATATGAAACGGCTTTCAAAGCAGGTATCTCCTTTCAGCAAGAAAGCGAGCTAATGGCACTTAGTGCAAAATACTTCAAAGAAAATGACCTATTCAGATGGGAGTCATTCTCCAAAGCAAAAGAACGTCTTAGTAATATCATACAAGACAGCACAAGTTTAATAGTTGACTACATACGAGCAATCTATATGCGTTCCAGTTTTTACAATTTACAACCTCTGACACCCCGACAAGAGCTCATGGCTTCGGAAATTACCAATCCTATTTTCTTAGGTATCATTCAAGACATGAACCGCCAGATGCAACCCCGACAGAAAACGATAACAAAGAAATTCACTATTTGCGAAGCACCACAAGTTCCGGAAAAGGAACTGTTGACTGCTCTCATTGCCCGCCACAAAGGGAAGGTACAGTTTATCGACTTTTGGGCTACCTGGTGCGGTGGCTGCCGGCAAATCATCAAGGAATATGAACCACTAAAGAAAGAAATAGGTGAAGACAAAGTTGCTTTCATTTACCTCACAGGCCCCAGTTCTATAAAAAAGACTTGGGATATACTAATACAAGACATTGCCGGAGAACATTACTGGTTGAACAAAGAACAGTGGGGTTATCTTTGGAATCATTTTCAGATGACGGGATTACCGATGTACCTGATAATAGATAAAAAAGGAAATATCGCAAAACAATTCACCCACGTAACAGCCAAAGAGTTGAAAGAGTTGCTAGAGTTAGAAGTCAACAGATAAGGTGCCTAGCTACAAATGCAGGAAACAGGTTCTTCGTCAAATCTGGTGAAAAGTTGTCCTCTATTCATTTATATAATTCAGTAGATGCCTGTTTTTCTAAAGGATTTACCACCCAATTTGACAAAGAGCCGAAAGCAATGAGAAGTGTGCCAAAGTTCCTTAATAAACAAAGAATCACCTTTACCACAGATAATTGTGATAAAGGTGATTCTTTGTTTATTAAGGTTTTGTATTGCCCTCTTATATCGAATTCACATTGATCTACAATATATATTTAGAAATTAATCATGTGCATAATCTTCTCCGTCGCACCGGCATTGCTAGTCACATAATAACCGGCATTCGTTCCGGTTTCGCGCAAAAACACCTCATCTGTCAGGAAACGATCCAGCAAAGTTTTCAGTTCATCATAGTCTTTGATAGAATAAGCACCTTTTGCTTCCAGCAATTGAACAGCCTCCATGAATTTCTGATACTTCGGTCCGAAAATCACCGGAATACCATATACAGCCGCTTCCAAGGTGTTGTGGATTCCTACCCCGAAACCACCGCCGATATAAGCTATTTCACCATAGCGGTAAATAGAGGACAGCAGTCCGAAGCAGTCTATAATAAGACAATCCGCTTTCAATACATTCCTCTCATCGGCACGGGTATAGCGCACATACGGACGCTTCAGTTTACCGATGATCTCAACCAGGTGATTCTCATCGATCACATGCGGAGCAATAATCAATTTCATTTCCGGATGATTATTGAAATATTCGAGGAATAAATCCTCATCAGGTCCCCATGAACTTCCGGCAACAAAAGTAAAAGAATTGTTTCCTTTAAACTTCTCCACCAACGGGAGCTCTTTAGCCTCTTCGCGGATTTGCAGTACACGGTCAAAACGGGTATCCCCCACTACTGTCACACGACTGATGCCGATTTTCGACAAATAACGTTTGGATGCCTCATTCTGAACAAACAGATGATCGAAATCTTTCAAGACATTGCGATAAGTGCCACCGTACCATTTAAAGAATATTTGTTCGCGACGGAAAATAGACGACACACTATATACCGGAATACGGCGCTTGTGAAGCTCATCCAGATAATTCTTCCAAAACTCATATTTGATAAAGAACGCCATGCAAGGATTTGCAATATCCAGGAACTTCTTCACATTCCTCGGCTTATCAAACGGCAGATAGCAGACAATATCCGCCCCCCGGTAATGCTTGCGCACTTCATAACCGGAAGGAGAAAAAAATGTCAGCAATATCTTATAGTTAGGATATTTCTCACGAATCATTTCTATCAGAGGGCGTCCTTGTTCAAACTCCCCCAGTGAAGCAGCGTGAAACCAAATATACTGTTCCCCTTTTTCCACTTGTTGGCGTAAGAGTTCATACACCACCCAATGCCCCTTCATCATCTTCCGGGGCTTGCGGCTAAACGGAGCAGCCAAATGGACGATAAAGTCATAAATGACTATTGCCAGGTCGTAAAGCATAGTACTGATCGATTACTTCAAAACCTCTACCGCTCGTTTCATACGAGCTATCGTCTCCTCTTTGCCCAATACCCAGGAAATATCGAACATGTGCGGGCCTTTTCCTTCACCCACCAATGTCAGACGGAAAGCATTCATGATATTACCGGTATGGTAACCTTTCTCTGCAATCCAGTCCATAACGACTTTTTCCTGTCCTTCAATGCTAAAATCTTCAATACCGGCAATCACTTCTGCCAATTCGGTCATACATTTTGCAGAATCTTCTTTCCAGCGTTTCTTCACCGTCTTTTCATCATATTCGGTAGGAGCCACAAAGAAGAAGCTACATACGCCCCACAGTTCTTTAATGAAACTTACCCGGTCTTTCATCATGCCAACCACAGTCACTACCTTTTCGAAAGGCGCTTCAACACCATGTTCTTTCAAGAAAGGCAAGAACAGTTCCGCAATTTCTTCGTTAGGTTTCTGCTGTATATATTGATGATTGAACCATATTCCTTTTTTATAGTCGAACTTAGCTCCCGACTTGCTGCAACGGTGAAGATCAAACAATTTAATCAATTCATCCATCGACATCACTTCCAGATCATTACCCGGATTCCATCCCAATAAAGCCAGGAAATTAATCACAGCTTCGGGTAAATAACCGGATTCGCGATAACCAGAAGAGATTTCTCCGGATTTCGGATCGTGCCATTCCAATGGAAATACAGGGAATCCGAGACGGTCACCGTCACGCTTGCTTAATTTTCCATTACCTTCCGGTTTCAATAACAAAGGCAGGTGAGCAAATTCCGGCATCGTATCTTCCCAACCGAAAGCACGGTACAGCAACACATGCAAAGGAGCGGAAGGCAACCATTCTTCACCACGAATCACGTGGGAAACTTCCATCAAATGGTCATCCACGATATTTGCCAAATGGTAAGTAGGCAGTTCGTCAGCCGATTTATAAAGCACTTTGTCATCCAGAATAGATGAGTTGATTACTACTTCGCCACGAATCAGGTCATTTACATGTATATCTTCATTCGGTTCGATTTTGAAACGAACAACATATTGTTTGCCTTCAGCAATCAGTGCATCCACTTCTTCTTTCGGCATAGTTAATGAATTGCGCATCATACCACGAGTAGATGCATCATATTGGAAGTTAGCAATTTCAGCACGCTTAGCGTCCAGTTCCTCCGGAGTATCAAAAGCGATGTAAGCTTTTCCATTTTCCAGCAAAATCTGCACATATTTCTTGTAGATTTCGCGGCGCTCCGACTGACGGTATGGACCCTGTTCACCACCGAAGCTCACTCCCTCGTCAAAATGGATACCTAACCACTTAAAAGATTCGAGTATATACTCTTCCGCTCCCGGAACGAACCGGTTAGAGTCAGTGTCTTCAATACGAAATATCAAGTCTCCGCCGTGTTGACGTGCAAATAGATAATTATACAAAGCTGTACGCACACCACCGATGTGCAATGCTCCCGTAGGACTTGGAGCAAAACGAACTCTTACTTTTCTTTCTGCCATAATTTGGGTTAGTATAGGTAAATCGTGGCAAAATTAAACCTTTTTTTCCACACTATTGTTTTTTTTTGTACTTTTCGCAAAAATTTCAGTGGATATGGAACATTTGAAGAAGAAAAAAAGATTTTCATGGAGAGATTTACTATATAAATCACTGCTATTTGTGGGCACTGTGGCGCTGATTGTTTATTTCCTGCCACGTGACGGAAAATTCAATTACCAGTTCGACATCAACAAGCCCTGGAAATACGGACAGTTGATCGCGACTTTCGACTTTCCTATTTATAAAGAGGATGCAGTAGTAAAAAGGGAACAAGATAGCCTGATGGCTTTCTTCCAACCTTATTATCAACTGGATAAAAATATAGAAAAAGACGCAATCGCCAAGCTGAAAGAGAATTACCATACGAATCTGAAAGGAATTCTCCCTTCCATCGATTATTTGCGGTACATCGAGCGCACTTTAAAAGAAATCTATCAGGCAGGTATCGTTTCGACAGAGAATATACAGCAGCTTCACAAAGACAGCACTTCATCTGTCATGGTGATTGATGATAAACTGGCTAATCCACAGGCTACCGAGAATCTTTACACGGTAAAAAAAGCCTATGAGCACTTGCTGTCGGCAGACTCCACTCATTTCAACCGGGAAATTTTAAGGCAATGCTCACTGAACGAATACATCACTCCCAACCTGACCTTTGACGAGGAACGTACCCAAGCTGCCAAAGAAGAAATCCTGAACAACTATTCCTGGGCAAACGGATTAGTAGTCAGCGGGCAAAAGATTATTGACCGGGGGGAAATCATCAGCCCGCATACCTATAATATCCTGGAGTCATTACGCAAAGAATCCATCAAACGGAATGAGTCCATGGGACAGAACCGTCTGATTCTCGGCGGACAGATTCTGTTTGTAGGAATGCTGATGCTTTGTTTTATGCTTTATCTCGACCTGTTCCGAAAAGACTACTATCAACGGAAAGGCAGTCTGTCATTGCTATTCACGTTGATTGTATTTTACAGTGTCATAACCGCTTTCATGGTAACACATAATCTATTTAATGTGTATATCATCCCGTACGCGATGCTACCCATTATCATTCGCGTCTTTCTTGATTCGAGGACTGCTTTCCTGACACATGTCATCACTATATTGATATGCTCCATATCCTTACGCTTTCCGCATGAATTCATCCTGACACAGTTGGCAGCAGGATTGGTGGCGATATTCAGTCTAAGAGAGCTATCGCAAAGGTCCCAACTTTTCCGAACGGCTTTATTGGTTATACTGACTTATGCAGCCATTTACTTCGCCTTCGAATTGATGACAGAGAACGGTCTTTCCACCGACTTTTCGAAGTTGAACATACGAATGTACACTTACTTCATCATCAATGGAATTCTGTTATTATTCACCTATCCTTTACTCTTTTTATTGGAAAAGACTTTCGGATTTACTTCCAATGTAACGTTGGTAGAACTTTCGAATATCAATAATGACCTTTTGCGGCAAATGTCCGAGACGGTTCCGGGAACATTCCAACATTCCATGCAAGTGGCCAATCTTGCTGCAGAAGCAGCCATCCGCATTGGAGCCAAAAGCCAGTTAGTACGTACAGGAGCTTTGTATCATGATATTGGTAAGATGGAAAACCCTGCTTTTTTCACAGAAAATCAGTCAGGAGGAGTTAACCCGCATAAGAACCTGAATTACGAACAAAGTGCGCAGGTCGTCATCAGTCATGTGACGGATGGATTGAAGTTAGCCGATAAACACAATCTACCTAAAGCCATCAAGGACTTTATCAGCACGCATCATGGACGGGGAAAAACAAAATATTTCTATATTTCCTGGAAGAACGAGCATCCGGACGAAGAGCCGAATGAAGAACTGTTCACCTATCCCGGCCCGAATCCGTTCACCAAAGAACAGGCTATCCTGATGATGGCGGATGCCGTAGAAGCTGCCTCACGCAGTCTTCCGGAATATACAGAAGAAACAATCAGCAACCTGGTCGATAAGATTATCGATTCCCAGGTCACTGAAGGTTACTTTAAAGAATGTCCTATCACTTTCAAGGATATAGCAACAGTGAAAGCTGTGTTCAAAGAAAAACTAAAGATTGCTTATCACACCCGGATCAGTTATCCTGAGTTAAAGAAGTAAGCAAACCTGCGCAAGCATCTTCAAGAACATCAAGTACATATTCAAACCCCTCGGCCCCTCCATAATAGGGGTCGGGGACATGATCTGCAGGAATACGGGTGCAATACTCCGTCATGCGATGAATCTTCTTCCATTCTTCGGGAGAAGGAGCTTTGTCTTTCAAGTCATCTATGTTCCGGTCGTCCATACCGATAATCAGATCAAAATTATAAAAATCTTCCGTACGGACGGGGCGAGAACGATGCACCAATTGATAACCGCGACGGGCTGCATGAGCACGCATCCGGCTATCCGGCAATTCCCCCTGATGATAAGACAGGATTCCGGCAGAATCTATCACAAATTCTTTTTCCAGTCCCGCTTCTTCTATTAAATGAAGCATTACGCCTTCAGCCGTAGAGCTACGGCAGATATTTCCTAAACAGACAAATAATATTTTCTTCATATATACATGATTGTTTCTCAAAATGAGTTCAGTATCTGATTAGCCCGGTTCACGGTTACTGCGGCCGGGATTTCCGGCATACTACCCAGATTGAACGGAGCAAGCATTTTTTCTATTTTCTTTAATCCGGCCTTATTTCCTTTTTTCTCAAATTCCTGACGAAGGATATTGATCTTCTCATGCGCCTGTATGCCTTCAATCAAACGCTCGAAACGAATACAGCTACGAGCACCCGGATATACAAGGTAAGTATCTCCGCCTGCCCAACTACGGAAACGGGAATCGAGCAGCGGTTCCAATGGCCAGCTGTTATATGCCCAACGCAGATAACCATCCAGATGTTTCTTAGATGAATAATAACTCATCCAGGCTGCTTCTGCAGGATCAGAGAAAGTAAACGTGTTGGGATGGGCTTCCGTACAGCAGGTATAATAATTAGTACGCTTGTTCTCGGCAACACGACGCAGACGCACTTCTTCCGGGAAGTTCTGTCCGATAACAATACAATAATCATATAGATCGGGCTCAATCTCTTCATGATAGTTCCCGGCCAACGATACTTTAAAATCCGGATCAGCTTTACGAATCACTTTCAACGTCTTCTGCATCACTTCCATCGGACGTTCGTCCATCGCAATAGCACAGATATCAAACCATCCTTTTTCTTTCAGATGCTTGGAGAAAGAGGCAAGCATCGCTCCCCACATTTCTTCATAAGCCGCTTCACCCGGTGCAGTTTTCACGAATTGCAGAGAGTTGGTTGCCTGATCGTAGTATTGGAATGACAATTCCCATGGAACCATTGAGTAACAATTAATCTGTTTGTCAATGCCTACACTCATCATAAATTCCACCCAGCGGTCAAAGATAGTATAATCAAAAGCCCATGTTCCATCTGCCCGTTTCATCCAAGTGACCATTGTATCAAAATAATCTTCTGTCTGACCATTCCAAGGCTTGTGCGTCAAAGTAGCCGTAATAATCTTCTGTCCGGCATCTGCCAACATTTTCATTAAAGGACGCATGGCGTCAAAATGCTCCTGGCTCCATAAAGGAACCTGATAATAACGTGCCACTGCATAAGGACTTTGCCATAAATCCAAGTGATAAGCCCATTCCGAAGGTTGAGGAAGTTCACGGGAAGAAACGGTAATTTCGAGATTCAGGCGTTGCAATAAACGCGAGCCGTCATTAATTAATAACTCCCCTTGATAAGTTCCGGGAGTAGCCGATTGAGGAATCCAACACTGCACCCAAACCGGTTGAACAGTACGAGCGGGCAAAGCCATCGTTTTCAGGTTGGTATCAATAGGATCGGCCACCAATAATGAATCATAATCTATGGACTTCCGGTGTCCGCAGGCACCTCTCCCATCCTTATTCAATTCATCCGTCATCACATAACGGACAAAACCACCTGTAAATGCATCTTTGGGAAGAACATTTCCCTTTTTGTCTTTAAAATCACCAAAGCTGAAATTCAGGTCTTTCAGTTCTACGCCTGTCCACACAACAGCTTGCGCGTTCACACGTTCGCCACGCCAGCCTTTCAGGGAAACAGTCTGTTGTTTCTTCAACTGAGGGAGTTGATGTTTTGCATACCGTACATCTGTTGTACCCCAAGAAACTTGGGTGGAAGTCACCGCTGCCCACTCTTTATCAGAAAGTGCAGTAGGATCAGGCAACTCCTGATAAGTCAGTAAAGGGAACTTCGGTTGTCCTGTCGGAACACCACATTGAGTTACTCCCTGCTGGGCAAAAATTGCACCCATACTAAAGAGACAAGTCAGAGAAAAAATAGTAAGTCGTTTCATGGTTAGTTAATTAAATGATTAAAGGTTATTATATGGGGGAAAATTATTAAATCACATAGGGTCTACATCATAATACACAATCAAAGATTTATAGCGTTCGTCCGCCAACATCTCGCGCTGAATACGTAGCAACAATTCCCGTGCACGTCCCATCGGGGCATTCTGCTCAATCTTGACGACGATCTTTTTGATAAACAAAGTCTGGATACGGGCAACAGGAGGTTTATCCGGACCTAATACCCGATTGCCAAATACAGCCCGCAACTTATTCGCCATCACTGCCGCCATCTGATCCAGCAACGCTTCATTATGATTTTTCAGATAAACATATACCAGCCGGTAATAGGGAGGATAATGGAACATCTGACGTTCCACCAATTGTCCGCCTACCATATCTTCATAATCATTGGCAATGACCTGATGAATGATAGGATGATCAATACTCTTGGTTTGCAATACCACCCGTCCGCGTTTGTTCTTACGTCCGGCACGTCCCGCTACTTGTGCCATCAACTGAAAAGCACGTTCATAGGAACGGAAATCAGGATAATTCAACATGGTATCAGCATTCAATATACCTACTATACTGACATGATCGAAATCCAACCCTTTTGATACCATTTGCGTACCAATCAATATGTCCGTCTTTCCCTGCTCAAAGTCTGCAATAATCTTCTCATAAGCCGAGCGGGTACGTGTAGTATCCAAGTCCATCCGGGCTACGGCAGCTTCCGGGAAAAGGATTTTGATGTCATCTTCAATCTTTTCCGTACCGAAACCACGGTTCACCAGTTCTGTTCCCTCGCAGGCAGGACAGGATTTCGGCAGTTGATACGTATAACCGCAGTAGTGACAGGTTAATTGATTAATTCCTTTATGATAGGTAAGGCTTACATCGCAATTCTTACACTTAGGCACCCAACCACAGGTACGACACTCCACCATCGGAGCAAACCCACGACGGTTCTGAAAAAGAATCACTTGTTCTTTCTGTTCCAAAGCCTCTTTCATATATTGTATCAGGAGTGGCGAGAATTGTCCGACCATCCGCTTTTTACGATGCAGTTCCTTGATATCCACCGGAATAATCTCCGGCAACTGGATTTCTTTATATCGTTCTTTCAGTTGTACGAAACCATATTTTCCCTCTCTTGCATTCTGCCATGACTCGATAGAGGGAGTAGCCGTACCCAACAAAGTTTTAGCTCCGTACATGGCAGCCAGTACAATAGCCGCGCTACGCGCATGATAGCGGGGAGCGGGATCTTGTTGCTTATACGTATTTTCGTGCTCTTCGTCCACAATCACCAATCCCAGATTTCGGAAAGGCAGGAAAATAGAAGAACGAACACCCAGAATAATATCATACCCGTTCTCTCCCAGTTGCTTCCGCCATATTTCAACCCGTTCGGCATCAGGGAACTTAGAATGATAGATACCCAGACGAGCACCGAAGACCCGTTGCAAACGCTCCGTGATTTGAGTGGTCAATGCAATTTCCGGCAACAAATATAACACCTGCTTTCCCTGACGAATCGCTTCTTCTATCAGATGGATATAAATTTCAGTCTTACCGCTGGACGTTACCCCATGAAGCAGACAGACATTTTTCTCCTGAAAAGACTGCACGACTTCATCAAATGCACGCTGTTGAAACTCATTCAAAGGATTTAATTCGACAATCTCCTTCTCCTGCTTATCCAACCGGCCGATTTCATGGTAGTAGATTTCAAAAATCTTCTTATCCACCAATCCATTCAATACAGAAGGAGCCACATTAGTCCGCTGCAACAGTTCTTTCTTGGAGACTTCTTTCGGAGTTCCCGCTCCTAAAACACCGGAACACTCCACATACTTCATGAGTAATGCCAACTGCTTCGGAGCACGAGACAGAATATCAAACAGAATATGAAGCCGCTTTTCATCCGCTGTACCCGCAAGCCGAACCCGTGCCTCTGTTTTAGGTTTATAAGTACGCCTCAACTCCTCCTTTACGAAAATCGCTTCTTTATCGAGCAGAGACTTGATGACCGTAAGAATATTTTTGATACCACTGTCCTTCTCCAGTTTAGTGACGCACTGTTGCGAATCTACGGCAAGTAAATCCAAAATACGTTGCTCACGTTCCGGCAATGGCGCATCCGCTTCAAAATCAGGATTATATTCAACGATCGTTTCACTCTCCAGTTTCAGGCCGGAGGGAAGTGCCGCTTTATAGACATCGCCTTGTGTACAGAGATAATAATCAGCTATCCACTCCCAAAATTTGAATTGAGCGGGTAACAGAATGGGAGAAGCATCCAGCAATGCAGATATATCTTTCACTTCGTACTCCGTTGGAGCACAACAATGAACGTTAAGGACGATAGCCGTATAAAACTTCTTCCGCCCGAAAGGAACTACCACACGGCAGCCTATCTTCACATCTTCCGCACATTCATCCGGCAAAGAGTAAGTAAAACTCTTCGGAAGCGGAAGCGGTAATATGACATCTACATACTTTTTCATTGCAGCTACAAAAATACAATAAAAAAATGGGGATTTAAAAGAAGGGAGAGAGAACACTTAAAAAGAAAACTCTACTTCATACGAGAATTGGAAGAAATATATTCAAGAGCGCAACAGGACAATCCCAAACAAAAAAGAGTTTCCGGTTATCGGAAACTCTTTTTCATATACTATGTAAAGTGATAGACTACTTAAAAAATATAGGCCACAGATACTTGCCAAGTCTTAGTCTTATAAGAAGCATTTGTTCCTTCAATATCAGCAGTATTACCCAATGGGATATTGTAATTAGCACCCACCTGCAAATGGTTCAGCAACTTCAAACCGGCACCCACATTGATACCTACTTCAGCTTTCTTCTTATCAATTCCCGATTTCTTTTCAAAATCGAAATAAAAGTCAGGACCTGCAGCCAGATAAATACCAGCCAGACTTCCCAAGCCAATGGTATATTTCAGGTTTACAGGAATATCAATACCGTTTTGTTTAACAGTAATATCATCATTCCCTTCTGAAACTTTGATACCCCGTTGAGCAAAAAGCAAAGATGCATCTACTCCCAACCCTACGATTGGAATATTAAACTCGGCCATCGGACCGATAAAGAAACCTGTGAAATTATCCTTTTTAAAGTTTTCGCTCACATTAGAGAAACTCGCCTTTGACAAGTTCAAACCTCCCTTTACACCAAAGTGTATCTGCGCCTGAGCAGGCATTGCCATAGCTATACATATAGCAATCATTAAAGCACCAAAAATCTTTTTCATAAATTTACGTGTTTATAATTCGGGACAAAGATATATATTTAGATTAAATAAACACAAATTATTGGTTGTTTGTTCATTTAAAGACGTCGTTGTCCCTCCTGACGAACTAATAAGAATTTCTTATAAGTTCGATTTTATCTAATTGGTACGGTTATGAAGCAATTGATATTTTAGCAAATAAGTATTGAATTAATCCGATTTTACTTCCTGATTTTCATACAGATTCTTTTCAGCCAACAGGTACAGCAAGTAGTCTGCCCCAAGACGAGTTCTTTTTCCAACTTCCGCAACCGGTCACATTGTTTCAGCCATTTGATTTGTAAGGTATCATAGAGGATTCCGGCTGCTTTATATCTTGTGATTTCTTTGTCCTGTTTTCCTAAAAGTGATAGGTATATTGAACAAAGTTTTGATTTATCTATGCAATATCGTTCCAGTTTTTCGATATACATCAAGGTAGCCCCTTTTTCATTTCGACTCATAAACTCCTGAACACTGTCATCACTGATGATGTCGATGCCCGACCTTTCGTAGTCCACAGTGATTTCTCGCATCTCTATCAAGACCCAGATATATTCTGTCTCGAATCCGTACTTTGCGGCTGCCTCTTCTATACTAATCCATTGTGCCATAGCGTTTGTTTTTTCATGTGTGATACAAATAAGGGATGAATAATATTTTATTCATGTATATTAGCACAACGGGCATCCACGCTTTTTTGCAGTCTGCCGGGTGGGGATTGGCTAGGTTAAATTGGGGCAATTTATTACCGGCCGAATACAAGAAAGACGCAGATGCTGCTGTACCATTATCCGATCTTAAGGCTAGCTACACCCGCACAAAAGATAATGATAACAGCAGACACCCACGTCAATCGTTTATATATAACACATCTCTTACGAATATGTTGATATACATCCGTTCACGTGGAGTATCTACCGTATCATCTCTCTTTGTTTGGATTGGCTATTTCTAAGATCGAGAGATAATACGCTTTTACTCCATAATGGAAATAAAAACCGCCTTCTGCCTATTCCATCACGCTGATGGGCTGAAAGCGTACGGCAAAGATATATGTTTTTTTTGAAACGCAGTCGAAATATGGAAATAAATACTGGAAGTTATGTATTAAAATGAATCTGACAAAAGACGGCTCTACTTCTCGTTCTTGATTATGGAAATATTTCTCACAAATAAAAGTTATAGCAGTTTTTACCCTCACACCCTCACCCATTGGTTCAATCCCTTTATTCATCGGCATTACAGGTGTGAGGGTAAAAAAATGATGGCAGGGTGAGGGGAACTTTTACCCTCACCCTGCCATCACGTAAGCGCTTCCACTAATCTGCACCTACAACAAACTGTTATCATCTGATATACTGAACATTAATTATTTCCGCAAGAAGTATTAACAGCTATCACCTCAAGTATTAACACTGTAGACTTCAGCCATTAATAGTTGAAAAATCAGGTATTAACACATGGGAAATGGAGTGATAATACCTGATCAATGGTTTAATATCATCTGAAACAACAGGTGAAACGAGCGTATAGATACAGATGAAAGCATCATACCATAATAAGATTGCAAATGGCTTATCCATTAGGAAAGTTCCAGTTTCCAATAGGACGAAGTACAGTTTTTCATATAATGATACTAACAGTTTCCCGGTGAGAGACAATGGTTTCCCCATAGGGGAAACTTTAGTTTCAAGCCTGCGAACAGATTGTTTCAAGCCTCTAAACAAATTATCTGAAGCTATGAAACAAATTTAAGCTGCTGCTGACCGGAAATTAGCCAACCAGTAATCACGGGAAAAACACAACTTACCCGACAACTGAAATCAGGATGATCCACACACAGCGTATGCGACTAGAAAGACGTATTCTTACTACTCTATGAGAACAGATCATTCAACGCTTCGCTCATGCTGGGATGAGTAAAGATGAAATCACGCAGGAAAGTATAATCCTGACCTGTTTTCATTGCCATGGCAACTATATTGATGACTTCGCCGGCATCAGGCGCAAACAGCATACAACCTACTATTTTTCCCGTATTCTTATCAATGACAGCTTTCAACAGACCGTCCGTCTCTCCCAATGTCTTTGCTCTCGGTATCGCCATAACAGGCAATCTCTTGATAATCACATCCAAATCCTGCTTACGAGCCTCATCCTCATTCAATCCGATACGCGCCATTGGAGGATCAATAAATACGGAGTAAGCAACCGGATTACGGTCACTTGTTTTCCGCTCCTTATCTCCAAACAAATCTTCACGGATAATCCGATAATCATCTAATGAAATATAAGTAAACTGCAAACCACCTTTCACATCACCCACGGCGCGTATATTCGGATTAGTTGTTTTCAGATATTCATCCACAATGATCGCTCCACGCGCGTCCGTCTCCACTCCGGCAACTTCCAGATTCAGATCTTTCGTATTGGGTTTGCGCCCCGTAGCCAACAAGACAGCATCAGCTTCAAGTCCGAACGCTTCACCTGTTTGTGAGTCAGAAAAAACAACGACAGCCCTATTTTCAACATACTTCACAGATTGTACCTTCGCGTTCATCCGAAAAACAATACCTTTTTTCTCCAATGCTTCCTTCACACTTGCAGCAATGTCACGATCTTCACGAGCAATCAGTTCCGGATAACTCTCAAGCACCGTCACCTGCGAACCGAACGAAGCATACATAGACGCAAACTCTAAACCAATATAACCGCCGCCAACAATAACCAGCCGACGGGGAAGATCGGTTAATTCCATGATTGAAGTACTGGTATAAACCAAAGAATTGTCCGCAATTCCTTCAATAGGCGGAATAATTGTTTCCGCTCCGGTGTTGATAATTATTTGCTTTGATGTTAACCATATTTCTTCAGTAGATGTACGGACGGAAACCACATCGGCAGATACAAAAGAACCTACACCTGTATAAACTGTTACATTAGGATGATCTGCCAGATTATGGTAATTCTTATCTCTCAACGCACTTGTCACAGACTCCTTCACAGCAATAGCATTGCGATAAAACTCTCTTCTTTTTTCAAACGTCGAATTCTTCATGCCGGAAGCAATTTTAGCCTGATGAACCAGCGTCTTTGTCGGAATACATCCGATATTGATACACGTCCCTCCATACATTTTATCAGAACGTTCAACAATGGCAACTTTCCGCCCACGTTTTGCAAACTCTGCCGCAAGGGTCTTTCCTCCCTTACCGAAACCGATAATAATAACATCAAATGCATTCATATCTATATAACTTTTAATGGGTTCAAGACTTGCTTATTAGGTTAACAACGAATGATATTGCAAAGTTCGTCGCTTTCGAAGTAATAAACAATAACCATTTCGCCGGATGAATTAGCAATTATTCCCGTATAAGGTCAAAGTAATAAATAATCAAAAATCGCCGGAACAGATCAATGATTTGCCCGGCGATATCTCATCTTAAACCAATCTCCACTTACTATATATCAATCAACGATTCGGGTGAATGTCCAACTTCACCGGTTTAATCATATTTTCCGGTTTTAAGATAGTATCCAGGTCTTCCTTGGAAAGAATGTTATGTTCCAAAACAAGTTCATAAACTCCCTTCCCTGTTTCCAATGCTTCTTTGGCTATTTTAGTAGAGTTCTTATATCCGATCACCGGATTCAGGGCTGTCACTACTCCAATGCTGTTATGCACATCTCTCCGGCATTTTTCTTCATTAGCCGTAATGCCGTCGATGCATAAGGTGCGCAAAGTGTCAAAACCATTCATTAGTAAATCGGCAGACTCGAAACAGCATTGTGCCATCACCGGCTCCATTGCATTCAGTTCCATTTGAGCTGCTTCACCGCTCATGGCCACACAAAGGTCATTTCCTATTACCTTGTAAGCCACCTGGTTCATCACTTCAGGAATCACCGGATTCACTTTTCCGGGCATGATGGATGAGCCCGGCTGCATTGCCGGCAGATTGATTTCTCCCAATCCACAACGCGGACCGGAAGCCAGCAACCGCAAGTCGTTACATATCTTATTCATTTTAACAGCAATACGCCTCATCACTCCCGAATAACCTACCATGCAGGAAGTGTCCGAAGTAGCTCCCACCAAATCGTCTGCTAGTTTGATATCCAATCCCGTAATCTTGCGCAAAGCGGCAATGCACTTCTCCGCATATTCCGGTTCGGCAGTGATTCCTGTTCCAATGGCTGTTGCTCCCATATTGACTGCCAGAAAATCTTGTGCAGCAAAATCAAGGTTCTTTACTTCATGTGACAAAATACTTGCAAAGCCATTAAAGGTTTGCCCAAGAGTCATCGGTACGGCATCTTCCAATTGGGTACGCCCCATTTTGATGACATGTGCAAACTCATTCGCTTTCTTCCGGAAAGACTCGATCAGAACCTCCAAATGCTTAACCAATTTCAAATGAGTATAATACAGTCCAATGTGAATGGCTGTAGGATAAGCATCGTTGGTGGATTGCGAACGGTTGACGTGATCGTTAGGCGAACAGAATTGATACTCTCCCCGCTGATGCCCCATCAGTTCCAATGCCCGGTTGGCAATCACTTCATTGGCATTCATGTTGGTGGTCGTACCGGCTCCTCCCTGAATCATATCTACCGGGAACTGCTCGTGATGCTTTCCTTCGAGTATTTCTTTACAGGCTCTCAAGATAGCATCCGCTTGTTCTTCAGTTAATAAGTCCAGTTCACGGTTGGCAACGGTGGCTCCCATCTTCGTAATAGCCAATGCCTGAATGAACAAAGGATATTCATTCAAATGAAACTTGCTGATGCGAAAGTTTTCAATGCCACGGAGTGTCTGTACTCCATAAAGTGCACTTTCCGGCACTTCACGACTACCTATCAGGTCACTCTCTGTACGAGTTTTTTTTGATAAATTTTGTTCCATATCGGTTGTTTTATAGTAATAACGTTTTCGTTAGTTCTTATAATAACCAACCAACGATGTTATTGTTTTAATAAATATGCAAAAACTATTCAAAGACTTTTTTGTTGTAAATAGAAGAAAAAGAAAATACAAAGAGAAGAATCGCTTATCTTTGTTTTTGAATTTAAAACAGCAATCTATGATATTACAATTAGCATTTGTTCTGACAGCCATTATTATTGGCGCACGCCTGGGAGGTATCGGACTTGGCGTAATGGGAGGCGTAGGGTTGGCAATACTCACGTTCGTTTTTGGTTTACAACCCACTGCGCCTCCCATCGACGTTATGTTAATGATTGCCGCCGTAATCTCTGCCGCTTCCTGTATGCAGGCGGCCGGAGGTTTGGACTATATGGTGAAACTGGCAGAACATTTGCTTCGTAAAAATCCTTCACACGTCACTCTGCTTAGTCCGCTGGTGACTTACCTCTTTACTTTTGTAGCCGGAACCGGACACGTGGCTTATTCCGTACTGCCGGTAATTGCAGAGGTTGCCACCGAAACAAAAATCCGTCCGGAACGTCCGTTAGGTATTGCCGTCATCGCTTCCCAGCAGGCCATTACGGCAAGTCCGATCTCTGCCGCTACCGTGGCACTTCTCGGACTTTTAGCCGGATTCGACATTACCCTGTTCGACATTCTCAAAATTACGATTCCCGCCACCATCATTGGAGTGTTGGTAGGCGCCTTGTTTTCCATGAGAATCGGTAAGGAACTGGTGGAAGATCCCGAGTATCAGAAAAGATTGAAAGAAGGTTTATTCAACAATAAAAAGGTGGAGATTAAAAGTGTCAAGAACAAACGTTCGGCAATGATTTCCGTTATCATCTTTATATTGGCAACTGCTTTTATCGTGCTTTTCGGTTCTTTTGAAGGAATGCGCCCCAGTTTCCTGATTGATGGGGAAATTGTCACCTTGGGAATGTCTTCTATCATCGAAATCGTGATGTTGTCGGCTGCCGCAATTATCCTGCTAGTAACGAAGACAGACGGGATCAAAGCAACGCAAGGTTCTGTATTTCCGGCAGGTATGCAGGCGGTGATTGCCATCTTCGGTATTGCCTGGATGGGAGATACCTTTCTTCAGGGAAATATGGGACAGCTGACTCTCTCTATCCAGGGAATTGTGCAACAAATGCCGTGGTTGTTCGGTGTCGCCCTGTTTGTGATGTCTATCCTGCTATATAGCCAGGCTGCCACTGTACGGGCACTCGTCCCTCTGGGCATTGCGTTAGGGATTTCTCCTTATATGCTGATCGCTTTATTCCCGGCCGTGAACGGATATTTCTTTATTCCGAATTATCCTACCGTGGTGGCTGCGATTAATTTCGACCGTACCGGGACAACAAAAATCGGCAAATATGTGTTGAATCATTCGTTCATGATGCCCGGTCTGGTATCGACCGTTGTGGCTATTGCACTAGGTTTGCTTTTTATACAAATATTCTAATAGATCATATTATTAACCTAAACATCATTCAGTTATGAAACAATTCAAAAGCTTTGGACTGGTAGTAGTCACACTACTGTTTTCCGTAACTATGGCATTCGCCGCAAAACCGAATATTCATATTCTTGCTACGGGAGGAACCATCGCAGGTACGGGAAGCTCGGCTACCGGAACCAGTTATACGGCAGGACAAGTTGCCATCGGCGCACTGCTCGATGCTGTACCCGAAATTAAAGACATCGCCAACGTAACCGGAGAACAGATTGTCAAAATCGGTTCGCAGGACATGAACGACCAGGTTTGGTTGACGCTTGCCAAGAAAATCAATGAACTACTGAAACGCCCGGACATTGACGGCATCGTGATTACTCACGGAACAGACACCATGGAGGAAACTGCTTACTTCCTGAATCTGACTGTCAAGAGTGACAAACCGGTGGTATTAGTAGGCGCCATGCGTCCGTCTACCGCTCTAAGTGCCGACGGCCCGTTGAACCTTTACAATGCCGTTGTTACCGCAGCCGCAAAAGAATCGAAAGACAAAGGGGTATTGGTTGCCATGAACGGCCTGATCCTCGGAGCGCAGAGCACGGTTAAAATGAATACGGTCGATGTACAAACTTTCCAGGCTCCCAACTCCGGCGCACTGGGTTATGTACTGAACGGAAAAGTGTTCTACAACCAAGTAACGCTAAAGAAACATACTACCCAGTCCGTTTTTGATGTCACTCATCTGAACGCGCTTCCTAAAGTAGGTATCGTGTACAGCTATTCCAACATTGAGGCCGATATGGTAACTCCGATGCTTAGCAACGGGTACAAAGGCATCATCCACGCAGGAGTAGGAAACGGAAATATTCACCAGAACATCTTCCCGGTACTGACGGATGCCCGCCAAAAAGGTATTCTTGTCGTTCGTTCTTCCCGTGTCCCGACCGGACCCACCACACTGGATGCAGAGGTGGACGACGCCAAATATCAGTTTGTGGCTTCGCAGGAACTGAACCCGCAGAAATCTCGTGTTTTGTTAATGCTTGCACTAACAAAAACTACAGACTGGAAACAGATTCAGCAATATTTCAACGAATACTAAAAACCTGACTTACTTATGAAAAAATGGATATTCATGCTGCTCCTCGCGGGTAGCATACAGGGAATATATGCTCAAAAAACAGAGAAAAAGGAGAAATTCAATCCGAACACTCCCCTGTTTGAAGAGCTGACAGACGTGAAAAAGAAAACAGATAAATTCAATCTTTATCTGAATATGCAAGGGAGCTTTGACGCTCATTTCCAGAATGGTTTTCAGGAGGGTGACTTTAATATGCACCAGCTTCGTATCGAAGCCAAAGGAAATATCAACAACTGGCTGTCTTACCGCTATCGTCAGCGCCTCAACCGCTCGAACGATGCAAACGGCATGATTGATAACCTCCCGACTTCTATCGACTATGCCGGAATCGGTATCAAGCTGAATGACCAGTTTAGTCTTTTTGCAGGAAAGCAATGTGCCGCATACGGTGGTATCGAGTTCGACCTGAATCCGATTGACATCTATCAATACAGTGATATGATTGATTACATGAGTAATTTCATGACCGGATTGAATGTGGGTTATAACATTACTCCCGAACAGCAGCTTAACCTGCAGATATTGAACAGCCGTAACAGTTCTTTCGATAATACTTACGGAATCACAGAAGATGCCGAAGGTAATCTCCCCGATCTGAAATCGGGCAAAATGCCACTGGTTTATACATTAAACTGGAACGGTAATTTCAATAATGTATTTAAAACCCGTTGGTCGGCTTCTGTTATGAACGAGGCCAAAAGTCACAATATGTATTATTATGCTTTAGGTAACGAGTTGAATCTTGGAAAATGGAATGCTTTTGTCGATTTCATGTATTCAAAAGAGGATATTGACCGGAAGGGAATCATTACCAGTATCGTAGGTCGTCCGGGCGGTCATAATGCTTTTGATGCGAACTATCTTTCGGTTGTTGCCAAGTGTAATTACCGCTTTCTTCCGAAATGGAATGTTTTTGTGAAGGGTATGTACGAGACGGCTTCCGTAGGCAAGGCGTCCGAAGGTATAGAAAAGGGAAATTACCGTACCTCCTGGGGATATCTGGGCGGTATCGAATATTACCCGATGGAAACCAATCTGCACTTCTTTGTTACCTACGTAGGACGTTCGTATGATTTCACTTCCCGCGCCAAGGTGCTGGGACAGGAGAATTACAGTACTAACCGTATTTCTGTAGGATTTATCTGGCAGATGCCTGTATTCTAATTCTAAAGCAAGAAACCGAGATGACAATAAAAAATACCCGATAGCTTCTTACAACAGTTATCGGGTATTCTTATATGTTCGGTCTTTTTAAATCAATACTCTTCCTCGTTAAAGAAGAAATCCTCCTTACTAGGATAATCCGGCCAAATATCTTCGATACTCTCATAGATTTCGCCCTCATCTTCCATCTCTTGGAGATTCTCAATAACTTCAAGAGGAGCACCCGAACGCATGGCATAATCAATCAATTCGTCCTTGGTTGCCGGCCAGGGAGCATCTTCAAGTTTTGATGCTAGTTCCAATGTCCAATACATAATCTTGAGTATTTAAAATGAATACTAAATTTGTCTCGTTTTCTATTTTTCGGCAAAAGTATAATAAAATCTATCATTTCCAACTATTATCCCAAAATATTTCATTATTTTGCTCATCAAAATTAATTTTTCGGGATAATACAAACAAATAATCTGATAATCTGTTGACAAATGCTAATACTTCGGGAGAAATTGTACAAGTTTCGGATAAAGCCAGAATACGTCTCTCGGCTCTCCTGCAAATAGTACGGCAAACATGACAAACGGCTGCTCCACGACTCCCGCCGGGAATGATGAAAGCGCAAAGTTCGGGCAGTTGTTCGTCCAGCTTATCAATCTCCCGCTCAATATTCTCCACGTTTTCGGGAGTTATGATGCTGGCAGCCTTCAGTTGCGTTTTTTCCTGGTCGGTGGCCAGATGTGAACCGATGGCAAATAGCTTATGCTGAATACTCAAAATGAAATCACGGTCTGATTCATCTTGCAGATAGGTATTCAACCATCCTAGATGAGAATTTAGTTCATCCACAGTTCCGTAAGCTTCCAGACGGATATGGGTCTTTGGAACGCGACTTCCGCCGACAAGACTGGTAGTTCCTTTATCTCCGGTCTTTGTATATACAAGGCTCTTTTTCATAATCTTCTTTTTTACTTATTATAAGGTAAACGTACAAAGGTTCTTAGAAGTTGACAATATACTGCTGTTTTATCTTCGTTTTATCAAAAAATAGTAAACCGACGTCGTAGAGGTCAAAGGTGATGCCTACTCTTTCATCAGCCTGCAGCTTTTTCCAAAGTGCTTTCATCTCTTTGGAATAGCAGATGCCATGGACTACAAATACACTTTTAGGAGTGGCACGATGTGCACAAACCCGGAAGACTTCTTCCAGTAAGTCGGGATTCCGGTAGTCATTCAGATACAAAAAGTCGACTGAAGTGTCTGCATCCAGAAACAGTTCCGACAAGTCGGAAGCAAAAAGGTAGGAAGCCGATGGTTTAGCAGACTGTAAGTAGAGGGTTGTGGAGGAAGGACGCCCAACTTCTATAATCGTATCAGGCTGTACTCTGTTCACCAACCGGAACAGGAAACGGTTTACCTTTTGAGAACCTTTAGTCCACCCACGCTCTCTTATCATCTTTTTCTGTTCTTTTTTCAAAGAAGAATAGGCATAGTAAGGCATCTTCTCATAAATCACATCGGTAATCAGACTAAAAGCAAAAGGGGAATGTACGCCATATCCGCAACGATAACGAAAGCGGGAAAGCCAGATAAAAGGTCTTTTTATACAGAGTAGAAGATTCATAAAACAATCATTCGTATTTTTATTCTCCCGACAAAGATATATTTTTTTATTGAAAAAGGGTCGGTTCCCATAAAGAACCGACCCTCATACTCATTTATTCCAAGTTACTACTGTAGTCTGAATGATACCGGTACAGTAAATTTCACTCGTACTTTCTTACCATTTTGCACTCCGGGAGTCCATTTCGGCATAGAACTTATCACGCGGATAGCTTCTTTATCCAAATAAGGATCAACCCCTCGCACAACTTCAGGATTGGAAATCGTTCCGTCTTTGTCTACAACAAACTGAACAATGACTTTTCCTTGTGAACCAGTTTCCTGCGAAATCGTTGGATATTTGATATTACTACTTAAATATTTCATTAAAGCAGCTGTACCTCCAATAAACTCCGGCATGACTTCAACACTTACGTGAATAACGTCTTCAACTACCGTTTCTGTTTCTACCACTGGGGGTATCCAAATAACATCATGAACTGCATTCATATCCTCTGACACTGTAGAAACGTTATCCGTCACCTCCATATTGTTTTCCACTATTTCGAACAATTCTGTTACCTTAGTTTCGGGAGGAGGAGGCGGTTCCAGTTTCTCTTCAGGGAATGTGATTGGAACTAGCTCTGTTACAAAGATGGATTCATCATCTGGTGATAGTGCTGCAACTCTGACATCATGTTGTGTCCATTCGAACGAAACGAACATGAAGGCTAGCGCAACAACCAAACCCATCAACAACCAAGAACCCCGTTGATTCTCAATTGCAGCCTTTTTTGATTTCTTGGCTTCCATAAAAAATGTGTTTAAGTAATTAATAATAGAAAATATATAGTATATATACTACTTTTCGTTTTTCCTCTTAAGCATTACTTAAAGTGCTCTCTCGCTGCAATAAATATAATCGTTTTATGGATAGGTTGTTACGACGTCTCTTGTTTATTTTATTCTTTTCTATTCTTTTGAAGAAAATTAATGGCTTTTCCTCTCCTCTTTTTCCTCATAAACTTCACCGGACCAACGATAAATCGTATTATCTCCACAAATTAAATCATGAAATCCATCTGTCTTATTCTCTGTGATTCCTATTCGGGAATATCCGGTGTGATATTCTGTCTGCTTACCATTAACAGTTATATTAAAAAGTAAAGCATCCCATCTATCCCAATAAGTACAATCAATTTGATCCATTATCCCATTTCCATCAAGGTCATAAGTCATTGAAATTGTTTCATTCTCTTTTCCATTATGGAAATCCTGTACACTTATTTCTTTTATCGTCGTAATAGAATTCTTCTTCGAGGATTCCACTCTCACAGCTCTTCCTTGTTGCAAAACGAATCGTTCACGTAACTCTACATTTCTTTCAGTGTTATAACCCTCATTACAATCAATTATCAAAACAGATAGTTTCCCATTCCATCTTTCAATCTTGGGCGTTTCATTTACGTTATTTCCAAACTCATTCGTTATTGTAAAGAAACCCGTACCAGTATATTTCACAAAAAAGAAAGAACTACCGATAGCATTCCCTCCACAAGCCTGTATGTTCTCAATCAAAGCGTCTTTAATTCCATCACCATCAAAATCTTCTTGTGCGACAATATCCATACACATATCAGAAGGAATATCTATTTTATACTCATACCCATCTACTTTTGCATATAAATTATTATAGAATAAGCCTTCATCTGCTTTCCCATAGAATATGATATCTACATTATTGTCAATAATTTGAGAAGCATCTTTTGATGTTTCCTCATTATATTTCGGTTCTCTAGAAGAATTCAACATAAAGAACAATATAGCAGCCATCACAATTAGCACACAGGCAGCCAGTATCCATTTTCCACTAAATCTGACCGGCTTTGACTTTATAAATCGCTCTTTTAATACGTCATAGAACTCATTAAAATAATATCTATTATATTCCGGTCCATTTTTCTTCACAACTCCCGACACATCTGAAGGCAATCCCTCCGGAAACCCCTTCACTCCCAATAAAAAGACAGGAATTATATTCTTATTTTTTGCTAAAGCATACGCTAGTTCATTCCTCAACCAATCTTTCTGAGGATTAAAGTTCACATCTAATGTACGTTCAAAAGCTTTTTCATCAACAATTAAAATAAAATCTTCACACTGATCTATGCGATTTAATAACTGGACATCAAAATCCCCATTCCTAAGGGTATCAATATCAAAACTAACCCGATAACCATCACGTACTAAAAGATCATTGAGATGTTTAGCCGTGTCATAACCGCCTTGACGACGATAACTAATAAATATATCAAAATTTTTCATTTACAAACTCTTATTGTATGGCATTATTCAAAAGTTGGAATAGCAAAAGTTGTCATATTACGGTAGTAATTATATTACTTCAAAATATCACTCTCGCAACTTAATTTGTCCACATCAACATCATTCGGTACAAAGTAATCAAAACTGCATTTCGTGAATGAGCTTTGCCATATTACAGATTTACAAATATCATCAACGGTCTCTATAGTAACGTTAATACCAGCTCCATACATCGGGCCTCTGCCTTTCACGTTCATAATCCAATACATAAGATCATCTGTCGCAGTATTTGTAGTTTCGATTTCATTCCTTTCCTCAACAAAGTAGAAAAAGCAGATTTCTTTACCAGTCAATCTGTCGATTCTTCGAGCATCGTCTACTATTTCCTTTATAATGTTCTTGTCATTATAATCAAAGCTACTTACAAAAATTATAATTTTGCTGGTGATAAAACCAATCAAGTACTTTTTTGAATTTTAATGGTGTTATATACATAACAAAAACCTTCTTAAATGATATTGATTTTATGATTCGGTTCTTATGAATTTAGTATGAGCAAACATTTCTGTACTGCTATTTTTTATATCCCAATATTGAATCTAAATTGTATTAGGACTCATATAATTAAATACCATAAAAGCGATGGTTTAATAAAACCATCGCTTTTAACTCCTTACAATGCCTTTCCACATTCCGAACAAAATTTTGCACCTTTGATATTCCGATATCCGCAGTTCGTACAGAATACCATACCGTTAATATCCAAATTCAGAGTTGTAAAAGAATCCCGATTTTTTAGCACCTCTTCAGCTATTTCGAGCGCCTTATCATCAAGTTTGGACTGTTGTACTATCCCCCAAATTTGCGTGATAAGTACCGGCCAGAAGAATAGCATAGAAATGATAGTAGGAATAGCTTGTTGACCAAAGATCCCTATCCCAGCCTCAAACGCTATTGCATTATCTTTAGGTATCAAGCTGACTTTCAATGCAGACTTCAAACCAAGTACAGCTTTAAATAAACCGCCCTTTGATATAGAAATATCAACACCACCACTTAATAAATTATCTATTTGTACCTCAAACTGCTCGGCCGCAAATTCTGTTTTTATTTGTTCAGCAATAACAGGAATCAAAGAAGGATTACCCTGAAGTATCTTTTTTGTTGCAAATGTTCCCATAATTCTATTTTTTAAAAGTGTAATGACTGTAATGCATGATATTGGCTCGTTGTAAATAACACACCGGCTTCAACAAGCAATTCTTTAATTTCACGCTGTTGCTCTTCCGTATAGTTCTTTTCCATAGACTTCAATATAGAAACAATTCTTTCAGACTGTTCCTTGATCTCCTGTTCAGTAACTATACCATCTTCCATAATCTTCTTGAATGTGGGCTGGTTCATGACCGCCTCGTCTAAATTCAACATTCCTTGTTCATTAAAAAACATAAGCTATTATATTTAAAGTTTATTTCCACAATGTTTGCAATAGGTCCAGCCATCCACTATCGGTTGTTTGCAATTCGAGCATACCTTGCCTGATTTTTCTGCCGAAAGATGATCTACTATAGTCTTATATTGAGAACTTTTTCCCCATTTCAAGATTTCCTTAACCCGCACAGCCGAGAACGGATGATTCTGATTCATTATTGCCGCTACCTGCAATGTCTTATTCCATAATCCGTCATTACGGATAGCCTCATATTGGTCTGCCTGTTTAGCCCACTCCTCCATATCGATATTCTTTGTTATAGAAGTCGGACCTCCGGATAGACGAGCCATCGTGCTTGCCACTATGGCCGGAGTAGTCACAATACTGGCAGCTCTGTCACAGGACAACTCACTTTTACGTTCCCAATACAAAATCGCATATTGAAGAGGAGCTCCCAAACTCCCCAAAACGCCCAGCGAATCCAGACCATCCATCACATAATGAGCTATAGAATGATACAAGACATGATGACAAAGGATATGCCCGCATTCATGGGCAATCACTGCATCCAACTCCTCTTCGGTCATCATATCAACCAAACCGAAAGTGATCGTTATAAAAATCTTTGTATCGCCAAAGGTCCATGCGTTAGGATTAGGATCCATAGAGAGATAGAACTCCGGTTGCTCAATACCCAACTTTTTACAAATCGGTGGCAGACGATTATACAGTTTCGGCAATTGACTCGGTGATAAACGAATTGCAGATGCCATATTAACGCCATATTGCAGTTGTTCCAATCCCATTGACATTAACTTTTTCACTAGGGTCGGGAATCCGGGAATACTTTCCAACTGCCTCAATGCAGCTGCATCCTCAGGATGAATAAAATCTGTTGCTTTAATCATGGTTATTAATATCTAAGTTTTATTACTTTATTGTTGTGAGTGCTTTTCGGCTTTATCGCAGCCATAGTTCATATTTTTTTATTTAAGACCTGTCTCATATTTCAAATTACCACATTCATTGCATACGATACAAATATACGTTATTAAAAAACGCACAGAAAGCGTCCAAATGAACAAACATATTCAAATGGACAAAAAGTATGATTATACTTCTCAAAAAAGTGTTTATCCTGCATTTTTTTATTTAGAACTACTATTTATACTCAGAAACTCGGATATTTTTCTTTGAGCTTCCTCAAAAAAGGAGGAGTAATCTGTAAATTTTCCACAGCGTTAAAGGGAGGAAGCAAGACACAATTATTCTCCTTTATCAGCACCAAATAACTTATATTCAAAATAAAAGATTGACTGATTTGTGTCAAAAAAGGATGATAGTTTAATATCATTTGTGAGTTTACACTCCTTTTCAGTTTTAAAACATGCCCAGCATACAACATGGCTTCCCATTGTCTTCCTTTTGAATTATAGCGAAAATACCCGATCTCTCCTAAACGAATTAATTGCAAATTTCCTGTTGCAGTCGTACATAAAAAGATATCGTTCTGATCCCCGACTACAGAAGAAATCCGTATAGCAGCAAATTCACTGCCTGAAATAAAATTTCTCAATATTTTTTCCCGTTGACTACGATTATTCGTTTCCATAATATACTTCTATTTTTTATATTTTCTACTCCCAAACAACTACACTCAATACAAATCAACCGCTTCATTATGAATAACAGTTCCCTTCTTGTCTATGATAACACTTGAATAGCTATCTTTTAATGTACATAAAAACAAGTCTTTGCTAATAGCCGTAATATTATCATATAAAACCGGAGTTATAGGTTTACCATTTTGTCCCATCAGACCATAGCTATTGTACATACTATAACTATATAATCCTGTCGGTTTCTTAATCGTCTCCCCTCCATCTTTCGTTTTTTCAAAGCTGTCATATTCCAATATGGTAACACCACTATAAATATTCTCATTCAATACTTTTCCATCATAACCAATCTGTACCTGACTTCCATCTTGTTTATCAGCAATCATATAATGCTCCAATAACTGGATATATTTATATTCTGCAGGAAGAAGTATCTGTAAAGAGTCGTCAAGCACACCACTAAGTTTGCCAACATCAAATATTCTCTTTCCATATTGGGGAGTATGTATACAATCATAAGAAGGTTCCAACACCCATTTACCCTTCTTGTCTATTACTCCGCATTTACCTGACATATCGTACATGCTACTATATCCATTACGAAAAACAAATGCCACACTCTTCGCATTATCTTTCAAATAAGGAAATTGAAAATCGATTACTGTCTTTCCTTGACGATCTATAAACCCAACCTTTTCGCTCGATACAACAGCAGCCAATCCCTCGGAAAAGACCCAAGCATGTGCATATTGTTCCGGAATGACAGCTTCACCGGTGAAACGATTAAAATAACCACGTTTCCGGTTCTTCGAGAAAACCACCAGTGTGTCCCTACAAGACTCCGAACTCAATAACCAATCAATATCTTGGATCGTAGTTTTTCCTGTAACCATATTCTCAATCCTATATTTCCCATCTTTTATATAAGAGTGACACTCACTACTATAGATATCACCTAGATATTCTGAACTCTTACGCGCTGCGTAAAATTCAACACTCACAAGAATACTTACCCAGCATACACATAACACTGCAATAAGACCAAGAGCTCGCCCAAATGTAATTTTCTTTAATGTTTTCATTGTTTCATGTATTATTTTCATTACCCTTAAAAAGATATTTATCTCTTTATGAAATATCAATCTTTGTCTCTTCACCATTTATATTGATATAGATGAAGAGTAAGAAGTAAATCTAACACTATAAATAAAAAACTTTTCTATTGATAGATTATAGACTAATACTTCATCTATATTAGAAAACAACTAAAAACAAGAATTATTAATCTCATCATTTTAGATGATTATGAATAAGAATATAAAAGAAATGGGAGACGGCTTCTATATCGTGACAGAAGAGGGAAGCAACGGAATGGGCGGTTTTTGCTGGCATAATGTTGAACTCCGTAAACACGACGATCCATCTTTTTGCGCAGAAATACTTCGCAATCAACAATTCGTGAATTTCCCAAGACTGGCTCATGGTAAATGGGAAAAAGACATCGCGATGGAACATGTCATTAAAGAAAACAGATTCGCTAGTTTTATCTATCCATTTGTTGATGATAAGGCTGTATTCAGTTGGACAGTACAACCTGACGGAAGATACTGGGCGGATGAAGACGGCTATGGGATGACAGATGACAATCAAGTCACCCTATATGCACTCTTTAATAAGGAAGGGCGTTTTATTACGTTATTTTCCGATCAGGTTCCTGACCAAATTAATTACAAAAAGATAGTCCACAATTAGATAAAAGTAAAGAAAGAGGTTGTGTCAAAACGTTGGCACAACCTCTTTTATATTTTACAGTTCTG